>DSDX01000161.1 GCA_011048485.1 Candidatus Aminicenantota bacterium
CTCCTACGTATTTATTACTGAGATTCAGTAAAACAATGCCAGAGAAGACCGGGCGATGAAGGACTTGACGAAGATCGAGGAAATCCTCCTTGTGGCCATTTGGCATCTCAAGGAGAACGCCTACGGCGTCAAGATCCGCCAGTACGTCTCGGCCCTCATCGGGAGGGACCTCACCTACGGCCACCTCTACAGCGCCCTCAACCAGCTGGCGGCCAAGGAGTACGTCGAAAAATCCGAGGGAAAGCCCGTGGCCCAGCGGCTTGGCCGGCCCCGGATCTATTATTCGATCACTCCGGAGGGATTCGAGGCCCTGAAGGCCGCAGCGTCCACCAACGAGAAGATCTGGTCGGGGATCTCCAAGTACGCCCTGGAGCGGGATAGGATGTCGTGAGGAAACCGCCCCCGAGAATCCCCGGTTGGCTGATCAAGATTTCCGCCTGGTACGAAGACGGCTACGTTGTCTACGGTGACGCCTGCGAGGAGTTCTACGAGCTCGCAGAAGTCATCGGAAGGCGCCGGGCGGGGCGGTGGTTCTGGCGGCAGGGCCTTCGGGCCTTCCCCACTTTTGTCAAAGACAATCTTGTCTGGAGGATGATCATGCTGAGGAATTACCTCAAGGTCGCGTTCCGCAACATCAGGAAACAGAAGGGCTACGCCTTCATCAACATCTCGGGCCTGGCCATCGGGATGGCGGCCTGCCTCCTCATCCTGCTCTGGGTGTACGACGAGATGAGTTACGACACCTATCACGAGAACGCGGATCGCATCTATCGCCTGACGATCGACGCCAACCTAGGGGCCCAGATGTCGGTGCCCGTCGCCCCCACCCCCGCCGGGCCGGCCATGGTCCAGGAGTATCCGGAAGTCCTTCAAGCCGTGCGTCTCAGCCGTCCCGACAGGTCTCCCGTCGTAGTCGGCGACCGGGAGTACTTCGAGGAGAATGTGGCTTACGCGGACAACTCCATCTTCGATATCTTCAGCTTTCCCCTCGTCGAGGGGGGGCCGGGGACGGCCCTCAAGGCGGCCTATTCGGTGGTCATCACCGAGGACGTCGCCAGGAAATACTTCGGGAATGACCAGGCCCTCGGGAAGACGATACAAATCGGCGGCAGGGATTACGCCGTCATGGGGGTCGCCAAGAACATCCCGGGGAACTCCCATTTCAAGTTCAACATCCTCCTCTCCATGGAGACGCGCTACGCCGAAAGCCGTCCTGTCATGGAGAACTGGATGGCCATCTCCAATTACGCTTATGTTCTGCTGGCCGAAAACGCCGACCCGGCGGCCCTCGAGGCGAAGCTTCCCGCTCTGATCGAGAAAAACCTGGGACCCGTTCTCAAGGGCTTGGGAGGGAGCATCACCCTCCACCTGCAGCCCTTGAAACGGATCCATCTCCATTCGGATTTCCGGGGGGACATCGCGCCCCAGGGGGACATCCTGTACGTCTATCTCTTCTCGGCAATCGCCCTGTTCATCCTGATCATCGCCGGGATCAACTTCGTCAATCTCTCAACGGCCCGTTGGACGGCGAGGGCGAAAGAGGTCGGCGTGAGGAAAACCCTGGGAGCGCTGAGAAAAAAGCTCGTCGGGCAGTTCCTCGGGGAATCGGTCGTCTACAGCCTCCTCGCGCTCATCCTGGCGGTCGGCCTTATACTGCTCGCCAGGCCCTGGTTCAGCGCCGTCGCCGGGCGAGACATCGGCCTCAACGTTCTTCAGATCCCCTGGCTTGTTCCCGCATTTCTCGGCCTTGCCCTTCTCGTAGGGGTCGCCGCGGGCGCGTATCCGGCCTTGTTCCTGTCCTCCTTCCGCCCCGTCCGCGTCCTCAGGGGCGGGACGAGGATAGGGTCGAAGAACATCCTCTTCCGGCGCGTCCTCGTCGTCGCCCAGTTCGTCATCTCGGTCGTCCTGATCATCGGGACGATAGTCGTCTACAAGCAGCTGGCCTTCATGAAGACCAAGAACCTCGGCTTCGAGAAGGAGCCGGTTGTCGTCCTGCCGGGGCTTGCCGACGTCATGCCGAAATCCTATGAGACGCTGAGGAGCGAATTCCGGAAAGTCCCCGGGGTCCTCAACGTCGGGGCTGGCTCGCTTGTCCCGGGCCGGGGCATCACGAAATCCGTCTTCCAACCCGAGGGATTCCAGCGGGACCAGTCCCAGCCTATGGACTACCGCAATATCGACTCCGGCTATCTCCCGACCCTGGGCATCACGATCGCGGCCGGGAGGAACTTCTCGGAGGAGCTGGCCACGGACCGGACCCAATCCGTCCTCATCAACGAAACCGCGGCTGAAAAGTACGGCTGGAAGGATCCAATCGGGAAACAGTTCATCATCGCCCCGGACCAGAACAGCACGGGAGAGGAGACACGGCTGAATGTCGTCGGGGTGTTCAAGGATTTCCACAGCACGTCGCTCCGGGAAAAGATCGATCCGATGATCCTGTTTTACAACCCGACGCAGTGCGCCTCGCTCGTGGTCCGGATCGCCCCGGCCGAAATGCAGAAGACGTTGGGGCTCCTCAAGGACAAGTGGAAGGAACGCCTGCCCCAAAAGCCGTTCGAGTTCTTTTTCCTTGACGAATCCTTCGACAGCCAGTACAGGGCCGAGGAGCGGATCGGGAACCTAGCCCTGAGGTTCAGCCTGCTCGCGATCCTGGTCAGCTGCCTCGGCCTTTTCGGCATCGCCTCCTACACGACCGAGCAGAGGACCAAGGAGATCGGGATCCGCAAGATCCTGGGGGCCTCGGGCGGGATCATTGTCCGGATGCTTTCGAAGGAATATCTGCTGCTCGTGGCCATCGGCAACCTCCTCGCCTGGCCGGTCGCCTACATGATGATGCGATCCTGGCTCCAGAATTTCGCCTACCGGACTTCGCTCGCCTATTGGATATTCCTGGCCGCGGCCGTTCTCTCCATCGCGGTCTCGCTGTCTACGGTGACCTATCAAAGCGTCCGTGCTGCCCGGACCAATCCGGTCAAATCCTTGCGATACGAGTGATCATGGATTATCGCCAGCGTCGGTAGTACATTATGGGGCGTATTGAGCCGCGGCCTGTCACGCCGGAGGTCGCGAGTTCGAGTCTCGTCGGCCCCGCCACCATATTCCCTCGTTATCCGCTTGAGCGCCTTTAACCCTCTGTCGGCGATCTCGGGCAAGCTTTTACCCATTGGCCGGCAAAGAAAACATGTATCAATTCTGGACATTTGCGGCGCCGACGCGTGGGCACACCCCGCCTCGCGCGAAGCGTGAGGTCGCTGATCCTAAAAATTACCCTCTTTCGGGTATGTCCCCTATATTATTGAATATATATAATTTAAAGATAAGCAGAGACCCGGCCTGGCTTCCACCGGAGAGAGGTCGAGCGGGGCCGCATTAGGAACATTGACAGAGGTCCTGGGGTCGATTACCATGTCTTTGAGGAATGGGGTTCGAAGAAGTATTTCTCGAGGAGGAGACGCCATGAAACGGATTCTTTCCCGGACCAAGTTCGTTACATTGCTGGCCGTCCTGCTCGTTGGCGCCTTCGGCTGCGGGGTCGGAGGCGACACCGGCCAGCTCTCGCTGAGCCTGACCGACAAGCCGTCGGACGACTACGACGCCGTCTACGTGACCATCGCCCGGATCGACGTCCACAAGGCCGAGGACATGGACGGCGAATGGATGACCGTGGCCACGCCGGGCCGGACCTACAACCTCCTGGCCCTGGCCGGCGGCGTCAGGGAGCAGCTGGGCTTGGTCAGCCTCGAGGCCGGCCATTATTCGCAGCTGCGCCTCCTCATCGGCGACGCGCACGACGGCGGCCTCAACATCCTGGGTCACGCCCATCCGGCCGCGAACTACGTCGTCGACGCGGACGGGTTCGAGCACGAGATGAAGGTCCCCAGCGGCACCCAGACCGGCGTCAAGCTCGTCCAAGGCTTCGACATCAACGAGAACAGCACCACCGAGCTGACCTTCGATTTCGACGCCGCCCGATCGGTCGTCCGGGCCGGCAACAGCGGCAAGTACCTGCTGAAGCCGACCGTCCAGGTGATCGACACGTCGGTGGCCGCGATCATCGGCGGGACCGTCACGACCTTGGACGAAGAGACCCCGGTCGGCGTGGGCGGGGCCCTCGTCAATATCCAGGTCTATGACGCGGGCCAGGCGGACGCCAAGGACCAGGTCGCCGTCAGGACCTCGACCTTCACCGACGACACGGACCTCCACAGGGGCGACTACAAGCTCTTCTTCGCTGTCGACCCGGCCGGCGAGACCTTCAACATCGTCGCCCGCAAGGAGGGCCTCATGCCCGAAGCGGCCCGGCTCCTCGTCGAGAACGGCACGGCCTACACGCAGGACTTCGAGCTCGAGGAGATCACCGAGTCCGGTACGGTCAACGTCGCCATCACGGGCGCGACCGCCGATATCCCCGTGACGCTGTCCTTCCGTCAGACCGTGACCTTGGGCGCGGACGAGGTCGTGATCGAGGTCCTCTCTCTCGGCGTTGTCAACGGCGATCCCGACCCGATCACCCTGCCGGCCGGCGAGTACACGCTCGTGGCCTGGACCGAGGGCAAAACGACCTTCCAGGCTCCGGTCAGCGTGACCAGCGGCGGGACGACAAGCGCCCCGGTGACGTTCTAAGAAAGAACGAACCGAGCCGACGGGCGACCCAAGGCCGGGCCTCCTCCCCCGTCCTCGGGCCCGCCTTGAAAAAGGGCTTGGCCCCGCGCGAAATTCACTTGGGCCGACGCCGGTCTCTGTTATAATAGGGGGGTCTCGCCGGAACATCGCGGGACAGGAGAGGGATTATGCGCTTCGAATGCCGCCTGGCTCCGAGGACGAGCTGATCCGGGGCCGTCGATGAGACTGGGCGCAGCGCGTCTGACCGGGAAGGGCTACTACTACGCCTTCCTGGCCGGGGCCAAGAAGATCCTGGAGAATCAGAAGGAGCTGAACAGGATCAACGTTTTCCCCGTCCCCGACGCCGACACGGGCTCCAACCTGGCCTCGACCGTCCGGGCCATCATCGAGCGGGTCCGGCCGCACCGGTCCTACAAGGTCACGTCAACGGCCATCGCCGCCGCGGCCCTCGAGGGCGCCCGGGGCAACTCGGGCGTCATCTTTGCCCAGTTCCTCTACGGCCTAGGCGCGGAATCGCGCGGCTCGCACGAGCTCTCCCTATCCCATTTCGGCGAGTCCGTCCGCGGCGCGGTCCGCTACATGTACGAGGCCATCGCCGAGCCGAAAGAGGGGACGATGATCACGGTCATCCGCCGGTGGGCGGAGTCCTTGTCTTCCCCGAACGAGGAGTCCGAGAGCTTCCTCAAGGCGCTGACCCGGGCCCACGCCCGGGCCGTCGAGGCCCTCCAGGAGACCCGCTTCAAGCTCGAGGCGATGCGCCGGGCGGGCGTCGTCGACGCCGGCTCCAAGGGCATGGTCCTCTTCCTCGAAGGCATGCTCGAATTCCTGCGCAAGCCGTCCCATAAGAAGATCCTGTCGGCCGCCAAGGAGGCGATCGAGATCGAGGAGACCGCCGAGGTCCCGACCGGCGAGGTCGGGCTCCGCTACTGCACGGAGGGATTGATCAAGCCCAGGCCGGACGGCCCCGGCGCCGCCCTCGACCGGGAGGGGCTCAAGCGCGCGATCGAGGGCTTCGGCGACTCGCTCGTCGTGGCCGGATCCAGCGAGTCCCTCCGCTTCCACATCCACACCGACAAGCCCGAGGAGCTGTTCTTCAAGCTCCGCAACGAGGGCCGCATCGTCTTCCAGAAGGCCGACGACATGCTCCGGCAGCACCAGGCCGCTCACGACAGGAAGTGGCCCATCGCCGTCGTGACCGACTCCGCCTGCGACCTGCCCGCCGAGGTCCTCGACCGCTACCAGGTCCATGTCGTCCCCCTGGGCCTGAATTTCGGCGACAGCCCCTACCTCGATAAGCTGACCATCACGCCGGACCAGTTCTACCGGATGCTCGACGAACAGCCGGAGTTCCCCAAGACGGCCCAGCCCGGCCCGCGGGTCTTCGAGAGCCTGTACACGAATCTGGCCGCCCACTACGACTCCATCATCGCCGTCCAGCTCGCATCGAAGCTGAGCGGCACCTATTCGACCAGCCTCGCGGCGGCGCGCCGGGTGTCCGAACGGACGGGCAAGAGGATCTCGGTCGTCGATTCGCGGACGCTCTCCGGCGCCCTGGGGCTCCTTGTCCACCGCGTCGTCCGGCTCGTCGAGGCGGGCCGGTCGCACGACGAGGTCGTGGCCGAAGCGGAGAGGCTCGTGCCGAAGGCCAAGATCCTGGTGGGCGTCCGGACCCTCAAGTACATGGTCCGCGGCGGGAGGGTCAGCCCGATGGCCGGGGCGGCCGCCAGGCTCCTGAACCTCAAGCCGGTCGTTTCCCTGAAAGAGACGGGGGAATCGAAGATCTTCGACAAAGCCTTCAGCCAGAGAGGGATCCTGACGAAGATCCTGCGGCACCTGGCCCGCGACGCCCGGACGGCCGGAATCCGCGACTACTGCGTTCTCCATGCCCACAACCCCGGGGACGCCCACGCCTACGCCGGGGAGGTGGAGGCCGTGATCGGGGCCAAGCCGGCCTTCACGATGGACATCTCCCCCGCGATCGGCCTGAATGCCGGGGTGGGGGCGGTCGCAATCTCGTTCCTTCTCGAGGGATGACGGGAAGGGCGGCGCGCACCTGACTGACAGGGGGACACCATGCCCAGCCTGATCCCGGCCGCCGCGCTCACCATCCTCGTCTATATGATCCTCGTCTACCTCCTGGCCCAGGTCCTGCGCAACAACGGGATCGTCGATATTGCCTGGGGCCTCGGGTTCATCGTCGTGACGGCCGTGCTCTTCGCCCGCGAGCCGGGCCTCTATCCGGCCAAGGCGCTGGCGATCCTCTTCGTCCTGGTGTGGGGGCTGCGGCTGGCGATCCATATCTTCAAGAGGAACCGGGGCAAGCCCGAGGACTTCCGCTACGCCGCCATGAGAAAGCGGTGGGGGAAGGCCGCTCCCCTCAAGGCCTTCGTCTTCGTCTTCATGCTGCAGGGCCTGTTCATGCTCGTCGTGTCCCTGCCGATCACGGTCCTTATCGGCGCCCCGGCCCGGCCGCTCGGGGCCTTCGACGTCGCCGGGGCGCTGCTTTTCGCCGCCGGGTTCCTTTTCGAAGTCGTCGGGGACCGCCAGCTGGCCGCGCACGTCCGCGATCCCGCCAACAAGGGCCGGCTCATGACCCGGGGCCTCTGGGCCGCGACCCGCCACCCGAACTATATCGGTGAGGCGGCCCTGTGGTGGGGGATGGGGCTCCTGGCGCTGGGGTCGCCGCGCGGCTGGATCGCCCTCCTCGGCCCGCTGACCATCACGTTCCTGCTTCTTTTCGTCTCCGGCGTGCCGCTCCTGGAGAAGAAGTACGCGGGACGCTCTGACTGGGAGGCCTACAAGGCCCGGACGCCGAAGTTCTTTCCCTGGTTCCCGAAGAAGGCAACGGACGGCTCTTGAAGCATAAGAAGGCCCTTTTCCTCTTCCACCGGGACTGCCGCCTCGATGACAACACGGGCCTCATCCGCGCCCTCGGCGGATCGGGAACGGTCGTCCCCGGCTTCGTCTTCGATCCGCGGCAGACCGGCCGCCACCCCTACAAGAGCGACAACGCCCTCCAGTTCCTCGTCGCCTCCCTCAAGGAGCTCGACGGGGAGCTCCGGGAGCGGGGTTCCCGGCTCTATCTCTTTTTCGGGGAGACGGAGAAGGTGGTCGCCGGCCTCCTCCGCGCCGAGGGCCTCGACGCGGTCTATTTCAACCGGGACTACACCCCCTTCAGCCGGAGCCGCGACGAGGCCGTGGCGGAGGTCTGCCGGGAGCAGGGCGCGGCCTGCGTTCCCTGCGGCGACGCCCTCCTCAACGAGCCCGAGGAGGTCGCCAAGGCCGACGGCGGCCCCTACACGGTCTTCACGCCCTTCTTCCGGGCGGCCCGGTCGATCGCCGCGCGGCCGCCGCGCAAGAACGGCTTCGCGAACTTTTTCTCGGGGAGCATCAAGGCCGAGGCCGGCGAAGACGTTTTCGGCCGGGTGGCCGGGGAACAGAACGACCGGCTCTACCGAAAGGGCGGGCGCCGGGAAGCCCTGGGCATTCTCCGGAAGCTGGGCCGGCTTAAGGATTACGAGACGACGCGCGACCGGCCCGCGCTCGAGGGTACGACCGGCCTCTCCCCCCACAACAAGTTCGGCACCGTCTCGGTCCGGGACGTCCACCGGGCCGTGACCCGGCGGCTCGGCCGCGGCCACCCCGTCATCCGCCAGCTCTACTGGCGGGATTTTTTCTGTCATGTCGCCGTCCATTTCGAGCGCGTGTTCGGCCGGCCGTTCCACGCCGTCTACGAGCGGCTGCCGTGGCGGGACGATCCGGACCGGTTCCGCCGCTGGCGGGAGGGGACGACCGGTTTTCCCATCGTTGACGCCGGCATGCGCCAGCTCGACGAGACCGGGTTCATGCACAACCGCGTCCGCATGGTCTGCGCCTCCTTCCTGGTCAAGGACCTCCACATCGACTGGCGGGAAGGGGAGAGACACTTCGCGACCAGGCTCGAGGACTACGACCCCGCGGTCAACAACGGCAACTGGCAGTGGGTGGCCTCGACGGGCTGCGACGCGGCGCCCTATTTCCGCATCTTCAATCCCTGGCTGCAGCAGAAACGCTACGATCCCGAGGCCGCCTACATCAAGCGTTGGGTGCCCGAGCTCCGGGCGATGGAGCCCGGCTTGATCCACCGCCTGGATAGGCTGGAGGGGAAGCGCCCAGGGGGATATCCCGCTCCCATCGTCGACCATGCCGCCGAGAGCGTCCGGGCCCTCGGAATGTACCGGCAGGCCCGCAGCGGCGGCTGACGAGGCGCGACCTCCCCGCGAAGGTCCCGGCCCGGTCGCCAAGGCGGAAACCTCAAAGCCGGGCGGGACTTCGGCGTCTAAATAGTCAGAGGCGTCCGTGGTTTCCGGAGAAAGGCGCGCCGCCCGCTCCCGCTCGCGGGGAGGGGGGCTAGCCGGGAGGATCGGATTTTCCCCCGGGAAATCCTCCCTGAGGGGGATGAGGGCTGCCGCCGTCCCCGGCCATGATATCCGGGACCCTTGACTTCGCCCCCGGCGGGGCTTAATATAGCTTTGGCAAGGGGTTTCGAGTCTTTCCGGCTAAGGAGGAGGATCCTGATGAGCCGTTTCCGCCGCTATTTGACATCATCCGTCCTTACGATCGCGATCTGCGCCGGTTTCGGGCTCGTGACCTCGTGCAATATCGCCGGGACCGGGTCGGGAGGCACGGGCCGCCTGATCCTGCTCATGACCGACGCCCCGACCGACGATTGGACCGAGGTCACGGTCCATTTCCTGTCCGCCCGCCTCCATCGCCAGGGCGGAGCCTGGGAGGACTTCTGGACGGCGGATCCCGCGGATCCGGCCTCCGGCAAGGTCAACCTCATCGACCTCAGCGGCGTCACCGACATCTTCAACGTGGCCGAGATCGCGGCCGGCACCTACGATCGCATCAAGCTCGTCCTGAACACGAGTCCGGCGGCCGATTCGATGAACCTCGTCACGGTCGACGGCGCGGTCATCCCGCCCCAGGACATCACCGTCGTCGATCCGACCGGGAAGGGCGAGATCGTCGTCGACCTCGACCCGCGCCTCGTCGTCGAGGCGGGCGAGAACAACCTTGTCGGCATCGATTTCGACCTGGCCCACCCGTTGTCGATCGTCAACCTCGGCGGTAAGGTCGTCATCAGCCTGAAGGTCCGCCACAAGATCCTGCCGCGGAACCTCAACCGGGTCCAGTTCGCCCGGACGCTGGGGGACATCACCGAGGCCGCGGCCAACGCGGACGGCACGGCCACGTTCTCGGTCAAGAACCTCCAGGGGGCCACGATCACGTTCAACGCCGACGGCCTCACGATCTACTCCGACGTCAGTTCCGGCGCGGGCGCCGCGGGGAACTTCGAGGGCCTGCTGGCCCTGGCCGGCGGCGGGGCCGCCCTGGTCGCCTCGAACATGAACTCGGACGGCAGCCTTTACGCCCGGCGGGTCTGGTACGCCGACAGCATCGACAAGCTGCCCCAGTTCAGCCCCGAGGGCCTGGTCCGGCGCGTCGGCGACTACTGGCTCAGCATCCAGGGCAAAAAGGCGGAGGCCCTGTCGACACGCCATTACCACCGCTGCCGCTGGGACGCGGAGACGGTCTTCGTCAACGACGACACGGCCTGGAGCTTCCAGGGTGAGGACATGGGCGTCAAGGGCGTTGACGGCCTGCGGCACGTCGCCCGGGGCTTCCGGGTCGAGGCCGTCGCCGTCGACGAGAACGTCACGCCGAAGATCGCCCGGTCGATCAACATCCAATACGCCCACGCCGAGGGCATCGTCACGGAGCCGACGCTCGAGGGCTTCACGCTGGGCTGGTCCTGGCGCGCCCGGGCCATGGCCTACAGCGCCGTTTCCGGGCGCGAGTTCGGTTGGTGGTTCTATGGGCTGGACTCGACCCGGTCCTCCGACCGTCAGGCCCTCATCGACACGGCCGCGGCGGCCCGCGAGGCCCGGCTCTGGGTCTTCGCCTGGGCCGGCTTGGCTTGGGACGCCGCCGGGACACGGTGGGTCGTCGAGAACCTTGTCCTGGCCCCCATGAAGCTGCACGAGCTCACCAGGATCACCGGGGGCTACGGCACGGTGGAGGGGAACCCCGAGGCCATCGTCGTTTCGACCTTCAACGGCTGGGACCTGACGACGCCGGAGCTCCTGACCATCGAGCTCGACCACGACGCCGAGGACGCGATCCAGACCATCGTCGGCTCGTTCATCTGGCGGGCCGACACGAACGTCGTGACGTTCACGCTGCCGGTCCTGCCCGATCAGTGGGACGAGCTCCTCACACCGGCCGTCGACAAGGTCAGGATCTGGGTCCATCCGGTCTGGGAGGACGACGGGACCTTCGCCTGGCACGCCACCAGCGTATTGGTCTACCAGTTCATCCGCTGAGACCGGCGGCCCCTTATTCGGTTGACACCCCGGAAGGTGAACCCTATAATAACAAGTCGAAAGGAGTATGGGGGCGAACTGGTTTCGACGGAGGTAATGAGACACAGGTTGCACGTCGAGGTCCCACCCACCTCGCTAAACAGGTGGAAACAATTTAACTGCAGAACCTCTAGCAGTCGCGGCCTAAGAGAAAGGCACGCCGTTCCCGGGATCCCCTCCCGCAGGGTTTCGGGAGCGTCAAACGGGCGGGATAGCGAGCCGGTCCGGCTTCGAGGCCGGGGAGCGAACCACCATCGGGGCTGGCCTCGCGGCGCTTTTCCTCTTCGAGCGCCGGGGGGCGAGAACAAGGAAGAGGATAAGCGTGTAGAGACCTGATGTGGAATGCTTTCGGACGCGGGTTCGATTCCCGCCGCCTCCACCAGATCTGCGTATGAAGACGCTCAGGCTCATGAGGCTGGCCCCGGCAGCGGCCATCGCCGTCGCCGCCATCGTCGCCCTCCTCGTTCCCGGCCCGGCCTCGGCGGCCCAGGACCGGGCCCTTCAGACCATCGTCATCGATCCCGGCCACGGCGGCCTCGAGGTGGGGGCCAAGGGCCGCTTCGGCAACGTCGAGAAGGACATCACCCTGGCCATTGGCCTCAAGCTCAAGGCCCGGATCGAGAAGGACATGGGCTACGAGGTCGTCCTGACCCGGGACCGCGATATCGACGTCTCCATCGAGAACCGCGCGGCCATCGCCAACAACCACAAGGCCGCCGTGTTCGTCAGCATCCACGCCAACGGGGCTATCCAGAAGAAAGCGGAAGGCTCGGAGACCTTCTTCCTCAGCCTCAACGCCACCGACGAGGAGACGCGCCGGCTGG
The DNA here is from genome assembly GCA_011048485.1 of Candidatus Aminicenantota bacterium. GTDB lineage: Bacteria > Acidobacteriota > Aminicenantia > Aminicenantales > Saccharicenantaceae > RBG-16-66-30. The sequence continues at coordinate 11,858 of DSDX01000161.1, forward strand.
CCTACCTGGAGAACAACTCCACGGAGCTCCAGAGCCGCATCGATCCTTCCTCCGAGGACGACCTCATGATGATCCTCTGGGACATGGCCCAAAACGCCTATATCAAGGAGAGCAGCCGCCTGGCTGAATTCGTCCAGATGGAGCTCGACGCCATGCTCGGGCTCAGGAACCGGGGCGTCAAGCAGGCTCCCTTCAAGGTCCTGCGGGGCGTCGCCTGTCCGGCCGTGCTCGTCGAGGCCGCTTTCCTGTCCAATCCGGACGAGGAGCAGAAGCTGGCCTCGGACGCCTACCAGACCCGGATCGCCGAGGCCATCTATCGCGGATTGACCCGCTTCCTCCGTTCGCGCGGGTGAGGTGAGGACGCCATGGCCGAAGACCGCAAGCCCGGGATCCCGAAGCAAGCGCTCGTTCTCGGCGCCCTGGTCGTCGTCCTCCTCGTCCTCGTGATCATCTTCTTCACCGGGGGAGGCGAGGAACGGGTCGAGCGCGTCGCCGACACGGGCGCTCCCCCGGTCCCCGAGGCCCCCGAGCCTGAACCGGCCCTGAGGGCGGTGACCCTATTCTTCGTCGCCGACGGTGACGACCTCCTCCACAAGGAGGTCCGCGAGATCGCCGCCGGACCGAGCGAGGCCGACGAGGCCGAGAGGGCCTTGGCCGAGCTCATCAGGGGTTCGGAAGAGGGCTTCGTGTCGCCGCTCCCGCCCGGGACCCGGGTCCGCCAGGTGTTCATCGGCGGGGACGGGCTGGCGACCGTCGACTTCAGCCGCGAGATCGCCGACAGCCTGTCCTACGGCTCCACGTCCGAGCTGGCGGCGGTCTACGCCGTCGTCAACACGCTAGCCTTCAACTTCAAGCCGGTCAAGAAGGTCCTCCTGCTCGTCGAGGGGGCTGAGAGGGAGACTCTGGGCGGCCACGTCGACCTGTCGCGGGCCTTTTTTCCCGATCTGTCGCTGGTCGCGAGATAAGCCGGGGCGGCCGTGGCCAAGCTCCCCCGCGTCGTCATCGTCGGCTTCCCCAACGTCGGCAAATCCACCCTTTTCAACCGTATCCTGGGGCGCCGGCTGGCCCTCGTCCACGCCGATCCGGGCATGACCCGCGACAGCGTTCCCGCCCCGTGCGAGCTCGGCGGGCGGCGCTTTATCCTGGTCGATACGGGCGGACTTTTCGGCGTGGCCGAGGAGCCCCTGAGCGACAAGGTCCGCGCCAAGGCCCTGGCCGAGGCGGCCGCCGCCGACCTGGTGCTCTTCGTCCTCGACGGGATGCGCGATATCGCCCCGGCCGAGGAGGATCTCTATCTCCGGATCAAGCGCAGCGGCCGGCCGCTCATCCTCGTCGTCAACAAGTTCGATTCCCCCTCCAAGGAGGAATCGATGACGGCCGACTATTACCGGCTCGGGGAGGAGCGGATCCACTTCATCTCCGCCGAGCACAAGCTCAACCTCGGGGCCCTCGAGGAGGCCATCGTCGAGGCCTTGCCGGCCGGCGCCCCCGCCCCGGCGGGGGGAGAGCCCTTGCGCATCGCCATCGTGGGCCGGACCAATGTCGGCAAGTCGTCGCTCGTCAACCGCCTGGCGGGGGATGAGCGGCTCATCGTCAGCGAGATCCCCGGCACGACGCGCGACAGCACGGACACCCTCCTCGTCCGGGACGGGAAGCCCTTCTGCCTCGTCGATACGGCCGGCATCCGCAGGATGGCCGCCGCCGCGGACGGGCGGGAAAAGGCCGGCGTCGTCCGGGCCAAGGCCAGCATCCGCCGGGCCGACGTCGTCTGTCTGGTGCTGGACGCCCGGGAGTTCCCCACGCGGCAGGACGCCCGGATCGCCCAGCTGGCCCTCGAATCGGGCCGGCCCCTGGTCATGGCCCTCAATAAGTGGGACCTCGTCGACAAGAGCGCCGTCCGGCCGGAGGCCGTCCGGGAGCGGGTCTTCCGCAAGCTCGGCTTCGTCGCCTACGCCCCGCTCCTGTTCGTTTCGGCCAAGACGGGCCAGCGGGTCACCAAGATCCTGGACGCGGCGGAGGAGGTCTTCGAGGGCGGGAAGATCCGGGTCGAGACCTCCAAGCTGAACGCGTTCCTGGCCCGGGTGACCGAGGCCCAAGCGCCCCGCCTGAAGAGCGGGGCCCGGGCCAAGCTCCGCTACATCACCCAGAAGGGGATCCTGCCCCCGACATTCGTCCTGTTCCTGGGCTCCCGCGGGCCGCTCGCCCCGGCCTACGAGAAGTTCCTCCTCGAGGCCCTGCGCCGGGAATTCGGCTTCATCGGAACCCCCCTCAAGCTCGTCGTCCGGACCAGCTGAAGACCCCGGGCTGGGGCCTCCCCGGAGGGCCTTTTTTCTTGACTTTGCGGGAGCCATCGTTTATAAATAGGTTCTTGTCTTTCCGCGTCATTTGCTTTTGATCGTCAAGGAGGTCAGGATGTCTCGAAAGACGACCCAGAGGTTCATGCTCGCCGCCGTCACGGTGGCGGTGATCTTCGCGCTCTCGGGCTGCCAGGATATCTCCTATTCCAAGCTCGCCGCGAACCACCATTTCGGCAGGGCCAACAGCTTTTTCAGGGAGAACCAGTACCGGAAGGCCATCACCGAGTACGAACTGACGCTCAAGTACAACCCCAATCTCACCCAGGCCTACCGCTTCCTGGGCGAGAGCTATAAGCAGCTCTACAAGCCCGGGGTCGACACGCCCATCAACAAGGAGCTCGAACAGAACACGCTCGACGCCCTGACCAAGGCCCTCGAGATCGAGCCCAACAACAAGGATATCATCTATTCCCTCGGCGACATGTACGACAAGCTCCGCAAGTACGACGAGGCCGAGAAGCTCTACCTCCGGATCATCGAGCTCCAGCCGGAGAACATGGACAACTACTACGTCGTGGCCGAGTTCTACAAGCGCTACGCCGGCGAGAACGAGGCGGCCGCCGAGAAGGCGAGATCCATGTACCTGCGCCGGATCGAGACCGACCCCGAGAACCCCCAGGGCTACGCCTACATGGCCACCTACCTCCAGGAGGTCTCCGGCGAGCCCGAGGAGATGCTGAAGTCCTTCGAGAAGGCGGCCGAGTTCTGGAAGAAGAGGATCACCTTGCAGCCCGATTCCGCCGAGGCCTGGCTGGCCCTCGGCGTCAACCAGTGGTCGCGGTCCTACCGTTTCCAGTTCCTGGGAAACGCCGAGCGGCTCAGGATCGCCAATGAGGCCCTCGAGTCCATCAACAAGGCCATCGAGCTCGACCCGGAATACCCGGAGCCCTATGCCTGGATGGGCCCCCTCTACAAGGCCGTTCTGGCCAAGCTCCAGCCCGAGATGGAGACCCGCTACAACGCCGAGGGCGACCGCTACCTCGAGCGTTTCCAGGAGCTGCGCAAGCGGGCCGCCGAGCGCAAGAAGCTCGAGGACGAGCTGAGGAAGTAGCCCGGCCCTGATCCCGAAATCCCCCGCATGCGCTCCGCCCGCCGGGCGGAGCGCATTATTCGTTTAGGCCATGTTCATCCCCCTGCGCGACGACAACCCGACCTCGCGTCTGCCCATCGTGACGGTCGCCCTCATCGCCGTGAACACCGTCGTCTTTCTCACCCAGGCGGTCGTTCCCCGCGGCCTGGAGATGGCCGCCCTCCGCTATGGGGCCGTGCCCTACGCCGTCGTCCATTTCCGGGCCATGGCCGAGACGGCCGTCGTGCCGCCCCTTCTGACCCTCCTGACGAGCATGTTCCTCCACGGCAGCCTCTTCCATCTGCTCGGCAACATGCTCTACCTTTGGATCTTCGGCAACAACATCGAGGACCGGCTCGGGCACGCCCGGTTCGCGCTTTTCTATCTCGTCGCCGGCGTCGCGGCGGCCCTGACGCACATCCTGATCCAGCCCGCCTCCCGGATCCCGATGATCGGGGCCAGCGGGGCCGTCGCCGGGGTCCTCGGGGCCTACTGGGTGATCTTCCCCCACGCCCGGGTCAGGACCTTCGTCTTCCTGTTCCTCTATATCGATGTCATTTCCATCCCGGCCGGCATCGTGCTCGGGCTCTGGTTCCTCCTCCAGGTCCTCAATCTCGGCATGGGGGGCGGGGTGGCCTGGTTCGCCCATATCGGGGGTTTCCTGGCCGGCATCCTCCTCGTAAGGCTGGCCCTGGGCCCGGGATTCGGACGGCCGCGTTGGCATCCCGGGAGATGATCCTTTGGCCGAGAAACGGGGCGGGGCCGGGATCAGTTGACAATGAGCCCGTTTTTTAGTATTTTAGGGCGTCTTTCTATCTCTTGTTTTAAGGTTAGAAGCTGATGAGGACGTATATTCCTAAAAAGGACGACATCGAGCAAAAATGGTGGCTGGTCAACGCCGAAGGCCGGATCCTCGGCCGCTTGGCCACCGAGATCGCTGACCTGATCCGCGGCAAGAGGAAGCCCCAATTCACCAGCCACCTGGACACCGGGGACTTCGTCGTCGTCGTCAACGCCGAAAAGGTCAAGGTCACCGGGCGCAAGCTCGAACAGAAGAAGTACTACAGTCACTCCCAGTATCCGGGCGGCATCAAGGAGGAGACCCTCAAGGACCTCCTGGCCCGGAAGCCTGAGGAGGTCATCAAGAAAGCCGTCTGGGGCATGGTTCCCAAGGGGAAACTCGGCCGGGCCCTGTACAAGAAGCTCAAGGTCTACCGCGGACCCTCCCACCCCCACGAAGCCCAGAATCCCCAGGAATACAAGTTTTAGGAGGCCCCTTTGAGTCTGATCCAATACTACGGGACGGGGAAGAGGAAATCTTCCATCGCCCGCGTCTTCCTGCGCTCGGGCAAGGGCGACATCACGCTCTACGTCAACAAGCGGCCGCGGCCCTTCGCCGATTATTTCCGCCTCGACGCCTACAGGGTCATCATCCGCCAGCCGCTCCGCCTCACGGACACCGAGGACAAGTTCGACATCTTCCTGAGGGTCAGCGGGGGCGGCGCCAAGGGCCAGGCCGAGGCCATCCGGCTGGGCATCGCCCGGGCCCTCGTCGAGTTCAACAGGGAGCTCAAGCCGGTCCTTAAATCGGCCAGCCTGCTGACGCGCGACGCCAGGGTCAAAGAGCGGAAAAAATACGGATTGCTGGGCGCCCGCAAGGCTCCTCAGTATCATAAGCGCTAAAGAGGAGGCTCACGTTGGTTTCCGTTACGATGAAAGAACTGCTGGAAGCGGGCGTCCATTTCGGGCACCAGACCAAGCGCTGGAACCCGAAAATGAAGGAATATATCTTCGGCCAGAGGAACGGCATCTACATCGTCGACCTGCAGAAGACGATCAAGAACTTCAAGGAAGCCCTCCATTTCCTCCGGGGCGTCGCCGAAGAGGGCAAGATGATCCTATTTGTGGGCACCAAGAAGCAGGCCCAGGACATTGTCCGCGACTACGCCGCCAAGAGCGAGTCGGCGTACGTCAACCAGCGCTGGCTCGGCGGCCTCCTGACGAACTTCGGCACCGTCCGGACGAGCGTCGACAAGCTCAAGGAGTTCGAGGAGATGAAGGAGGACGGGCGCTGGGAGATCCTCTCGAAGAAGGACCAGTCCAAGCTCGAGAAAGTCTACCGCAAGCTCCAGAAGAACCTCGGCGGGCTGAAGACCATGGACGGTCTCCCCGGGGCCATCTTCATCATCGACTCGTCGAAGGAGACCATCGCCATCGCCGAGGCCCGGAAGATGAAGGTCCCGATCGTGGCCGTCGTCGACACGAACGGCGACCCCGAGGAGATCGACTATCCCATCCCCGGCAACGACGACGCCGTGAGGGCCATCGAGCTGTTCACGTCGAAGGCCGCGGAATCGATCATCGAAGGCAAGAAGGAACGGATCAGCAAGGAGCTCCTCGAGCAGAAAGCGGCCGAGGAGGCGGAGGCGGCCGAGAGCGCGGAGAGGACGGAGGACGGGTCCGCCGGCGGCGTGGCCGAGGACGAGGTCCCCGAAGAGGTTTGAGCGAACGGAGAGAGACAATCATGGAAGTCACCGCGGACAAGGTCAAGGAGCTCCGGGAGAGGACCGGCATCGGCATGATGGAGTGCAAGAGCGCCCTGGCCGAGTGCGGCTGCGATATGGACAAGGCCGTCGAGTTGCTGCGCAAGAAGGGCTACGCCCGGGCCGAGGCTAAGTCCGGCCGGGCGGCCAAGGAGGGCCTTGTCGGCTCCTACATCCACATGAACGGCCGGATCGGCGTCCTGGTCGAGCTCAACTGCGAGTCCGACTTCGTGGCCCGCAACGACGAGTTCCAGGAGCTCGTCAAGGAGCTGGGCCTGCAGATCGCGGCGGCCAAGCCGCGCTGGATCGCCTCGAGCGACGTCCCCGCCGACATCGTGGCCAAGGAGAAGGAGATCATCCAGGCCCAGCTCGGCGACATGAAGAAGCCCCCCGAGATCTTGGACAAGATCGTCCAGGGCAAGCTGGGCAAGTTCTTCGAGGAGGTCTGCCTCCTCGACCAGCCCTATATCCGAGACGACAAGGTCAAGGTCCGCGACCTCATCACCAAGCTCGTCGCCAAGATGGGCGAGAACATCAAGGTCGGCCGTTTCGCGCGCTTCGAGATCGGGCAGGATTGAACTCGGGCCCCGAACCGGTATAGAATGGGGCCCGGAGCCAAGCCCATGCCCAAGCCGGTCTACAAGCGCATCGTCCTCAAGATCTCGGGAGAATCCTTTCTCGGCGATGTCGCCTCGGGCATCGATTTTAAGCGGGCCTTCTCGGTCGCCCGCGAGATCAAGGCCGTCCACGATCTCGGCGTCGACGTCGCCGTCATGATCGGCGGCGGCAACCTCTTCCGCGGCGCCAAGGGCATCAAGGAGGGCATCGACCAGGGCTCGGCCGACCAGATGGGCATGCTGGCCACGGTCATCAACGGCATCGCCCTCCAGGCCGCGCTCGACAAGGCCGGGGCCGACACCCGCCACGTCTCGGCCATCGAGATCAAGTCCGTGGCCGAGCCGTTCATCCGCCGGCGGGTCATCCGCCATATGGAGAAGGGGCGGATCATCATCTTCTCCGCGGGCATCGGCAGCCCCTTCTTCACCACCGACACGGCGGCCGCCCAGCGGGCCCTCGAGATCGGGGCCGACATCATCTTCAAGGCGACCAAGGTCGACGGGGTCTACTCGTCCGACCCGGTGAGCGACCGAGAGGCCAAGCGGTTCAAGACCATCCGATACATCGACGTCCTCAAGAAGAACCTCAAGGTCATGGACGCCACGGCCATCTCGCTGTGCGCCGACAACGGCATGCCCATCCTTGTCTTCGCCCTCGGCCAGGGCGGCAACATCAAGCGGGCCGTCCTGGGCGAGTCCATCGGCACCCGCGTCTCGTAAAAGGCCCTTCTCCTCTCTCCCTGCCCCCGAGACCTCCCCGGACAAGACCGGATCGTTCAGCTCTGACGCCTTTTGTGATAATCTTGGGCCATGCCGAGCCGTCGCGATTTCCTGAAGGCGGGCGCGGGCGCCGCGGCGTTGAGCCTCTTGGGCGGCCCGGCCTGTCGGGCCGGTCGGGCCAAGCCCAACATCGTGCTCGTCCTGGCCGACGACCTCGGTTCCAGCCAGCTCGGCTGCTATGGGGAGACGAAGATCCGTACCCCCCACATCGACCGCCTGGCCGCCGAGGGGACCCGCTTCACCCGGGCCTACTCCGGGAGTCCCGTCTGCGCGCCGTCGCGCTGCGTCCTGCTGACGGGGAAGCACACCGGCCACGCCCATGTCCGGGACAACCGGGAGATCAAGCCGGAAGGGCAGGCCCCTCTTCCGGCCGGGACACCGACCCTGCCGGGGCTTCTCCGGGACGCGGGCTACGCCACGGGGATCGTCGGCAAGTGGGGCCTGGGCTACCCCGGCTCGGACGGCGAGCCCCTGGCCCAGGGATTCGATTTCTTTTTCGGCTACAACTGCCAGCGCAAGGCCCATAATCATTACCCCCCGGAGCTCTGGCGCGACGCCGCGCGCGTCCGGCTCGCGGGCAACGACGGCGGGCCGACCGGGCGGCAATACGCCCCCGACCTCTTCGAGGCCGAGGCGCTCGGCTTCATCGAGGCGAACAGGGGGCGGCCGTTCTTCCTTTTCTTCGCCACGACCATCCCCCATCTGGCGCTCCAGGTCCCCGGCGATTCGTTGGCCGAGTACGCCGGCCTCTGGCCGGAGACGCCCTACGACGGGAGCAAAGGCTACCTTCCGCACCCGACGCCGAGGGCGGCCTACGCGGCCATGGTCACGCGCTTCGACCGCAGCGTCGGCCGGATCGTGGCCCGGCTCGGGGAGCTCGGGCTCGCCAAGGACACGCTCGTCCTCTTCGCCAGCGACAACGGCCCGACCTACGACGTCGGCGGCTACGACATGGATTTCTTCCGCGGGGCCGACGGTTTCCGCAGCCACAAGGGCTACCTCTACGAGGGCGGCATCCGGGTGCCGTTCATCGCCCGCCGTCCCGGCTCGGTCCCGGCCGGCCGGACGAGCGCCTGTCTCGTCACCTTTCAGGACCTTCTCCCGACGCTCCTCGACCTCGCCGGGGCGCGCCCCCCCGAGGGCGTGGACGGAGTGAGCCTCGGGCGCCATCTCGAAGGGCGGGCAGGAGGCCCGTCGGACGACCGTGCCCTCTATATGGAATTCCCGGCCTACGGGGGGCAACAGATGGCCCGGCTGGGCCGCTGGAAGGGCGTCCGCCAGGGCTTACTCAAGGACCCGGACGCTCCGGTCGAGCTCTACGATTTGGAGGCGGACCCCGGCGAGACCGCGAACGTCGCCGCGGCCCATCCGGAGGTCGTCGCCGAGCTGGCGGGGGTCATGGCCAGGGAGCGCCGCCCCTCGGAGCTCTTCCCCTTCCCGGCCCTTGATCGCGGCCCCTCCGGCCGGCTTCCTTGACAGGCCGGCGCCCCGTGGTCTATCATCCCCTCGCCTGAAGGAGAGGATCGCCATGGTCAAAGACGCGCTCAACGACGCCGGTAAAAAGATGAAGGTCTCGGCCGAGCATTTCCGCAAGGAGATCGGCATGCTCCGCACCGGCCGGGCCAACATCAGCCTCTTCGAGGAGATCAAGGTCGACTATTACGGTGTCCCCACGCCGGTCAACCAGGTGGCCACCCTCAAGGTCCCCGAACCGACCCTCATCGTCGTGCAGCCCTACGACCCTTCGATGCTCGAGCCGGTCGACAAGGCCATCCGCGGCGCCGACCTGGGCCTCAACCCCCTCAACGACGGCAAGCTCCTTCGCGTCCCCATCCCGCCGCTCGACGAGGAGCGGCGCCGGGAGATGGCCAAGCGGATCGGCAGGATGCTCGAAGAGGAGAAGACGGCCCTCCGCAACATGCGCCGCGAGGCCAAGGAGTTCATCGAGGACCTCGAGAAGGAGAAGGAGATCACCGAGGACGAGAAGTTCTCTGGCCTCGAGCAGCTGCAGAAGCTCCTCGACGAGACGATCGAGAGGATCGAGGAGATGGCCAAGGCCAAGGAGCAGGAGATCCTGGAAGGCTGAGCGCCGGCCGTCAGCAGCCGGCCTGCTGCTTCATGAACCAGTTTTCGCGGGTGCCGAACTTCGTCCTGATTGCCACTCCCCAGCCGACGGCGTTCAGCACGAACGTGAACAGGAAGCCGAGGACGGGCACGAACCCGGCCAGGCTGAAGACGAGCAGGCCCATCAGCACCGCCCCCATGACGGTGATGTTCCGCGTCCGGAAGGCCCTCAGGGCGGTCTCGCCGAGCAGGTAGAAGACGGCCAGCCGGCCGAAGATCTTGACCACGAACCCGGCCGCGGCGAGCGCCAGAAGGAGGGGGATGCCGATGAGGACGACGCTCAGCAGGGCCGCGAAGAAGACAAGCGCGGTGAAGACGAGGATGGCCGCCAGGCCGGTCCCGAAGGTCGGCCAGAAGTGCTTGCGGATCTCGCCGCCGGCGTAGGCGATGGGCCCGGGCAGGAGGGCGGCGCCCAGCACGGCGGCGATGAGCCAGAGGAAGATCATGACCAGTTTGAAGGCGATGATGAGGGGGATGATCGAGAGCGAAAAGAGGCCCTCGAAGAACTCGCCGTCCCGGAAGAGCCGGTCGCCCAGCTCCCGGGTCTGAAAATAGAGCGTGTCGCCGCCGATGGCGCACCCCGGCTCCTTCGTCAGCGTTCCGCCCAGGGCGGCCAGGTCCTCGCCGACCACGGCCGTGGACCGGACGATGACCCGCGAGCCGATGCCGACGACGGACTTGCCGACCTTCCCGCCGATCGTGATCGATCCCCCGAGGACCACGACGTCGTTCCTGACCTCGCCCTCGATGAGGACGTGCCCGCCGAAGCTGAGGATCTGCTCCTGGGTCTCGCCGGGGGCGACGTAAATGTCCTTGCCGGAGCTGACCTCGGCCCGCACCGCGGCCGGAACCGCGAGCGGAGCCGCCACGACCAGGCCGAAGAGGGCCAAAGCGACGATTTTTTTCATCATGATCCTACTCCCTGCCGGAGGAATCGTCTCGCCCCGAAGAAAGCGAGGAGCGCGAACAGCATGCTCAGGCCGGCGGCGAGGGCGATGCCTTCCGGGCCGAGGATGCGCGTCAAGGCCGACAGGCCCGAGAAACCCAGGCCCGCGAGGTTCCCGGCGACCTTGGCCAGGACGCTTCCGATCTTGAGCGTCTTGACGGCCAACGGCGTGAACAGGGCCACGACCTCGCCGAGGAAGCGGTTGACGGCGACCAGCATCCCGAAGACGCTCTGGCCGGTGAAGATGTGGAAACCGGCCAGGCCGACCGTGAGCGCGGCCGCGGCGGCGAGGAGGGGCGCCAGCCAGCCGGCCTTCGCGGTCTCCGGCGCGGGCAGGCTGTCCATGACCGAGCGGGCGAAGCCTTCCGGCACCTCGAACGGTGGCAGGCTGGTAAAGGCCTCGTGGAGCAGGCGCCTTTCCTCCAGGGCCTCGCGGCAGGCGGCGCAACACTCGAGGTGCTCCTCGAGCTTGGCGGCCTCGTAGGGCCCGAGCTCGCCCTCGAGATAGAGGTAGATCGCTTTGGGTCGCGGGCAGGCGTTCACGGTCTCCCCATGGTCCTTCGCAGCATTTCCTTGGCCTGGAAGACGCGGTTCTTGACCGTGCCCACGGGCAGGCTTTTGATGTCGGCGATCTCCTCGTACGAGAACTCGTTGACGTGCCGGAGCACGAACAGCTCCCGGAGCGCTTCCGGAACGGCCTCAAGGGCCCGTTCGATCCTTTGCCTGATCTCGGCCAGCTCGAACCTGCGGACGACCGAAGGGCCGGGATCGGCAAGCTGGGGCATGACCGGTCCGTCCTTCTCCTCGATGGGCTGGTCGATCGACACGGTCGGCAGCTTCTTCTTCCTCCAGTGGTCGATGAGGTGGTTCGAGGCGATCTTGAACAGCCAGGTCGAGAACTTGAAGGCCGGGCGGTAAGAGGCCAGCGAGCAATAGGCCTTGAGGAAGACCTCCTGGGCGAAATCGAGGGCCGTTTCGCGCTCTCCCGTCATCCGGCTAAGGTAGTTCGTGAGCGGCTGCTCGTACTTGCGGACGATCATCTCATATGCCCTGCGGTCTCCTTTGAGGGCCCGGGACACAAGCTGGCGATCTTCGGTCATCGAGAGAGCATCCTGCCCTCGGGTTTTCATACGAATGCCCCGGTGAAAGGTTTAGCGGCCCCCACGGTCCGCGTGTCCCGTGTCGTCGATGATCTCGGTGTCCGGGGGGACCTTCAGGCTGAAGGTCCCGGCCGGGATGCGGACGCCCGTCCGGACCTGGCTGAACACGAACTCCCTCTTGTTGCCTTCCCACTCGAGGAAAATGGCCCGCCGCAGAAGCCAGGTCCGCTCGTCGATCTCGAGAAGGATGTGCGTGAACTCACCCTCGGTCCGGGGGGTCAGCTTGATCTGGCGGACGCGGGTGGCCTCGGTGGGGAAGGGGCTGTCTTCGATGACGTAGGCCTCCTCGAACGAAATCGTGCCCAGGAAGATGCCGAAGATATCGGACTCCAGGGCCTCCCGGGAGACCAGGCTCCGGGTGAGCTGTTTGTCCTCGGGCAGGTACATTTCGAGGACGCCTTCCTTGTAGAGGAAGACCTTGTCCTGGGGGTCCTTGTAGACCCAGCGCATCCGGTCGGGCTTCTGGAGGAAAAGCTCCCCCCTTTCTCGGAGGGGCTCGGAGACGGCCATGGAATAGTGGAGCTGCTCGAAACGCGCCTGGAGGGTCGCGACGGCCCGGAGGGCCCGCTCTAAATGGGCCGCGGCCTCCTCCGGCGACACGGCCTGGCCCGCGGGGACGGAGGCGGGCCTGGCAGCGCAGGCCAGCAGGATCAAGCCGGCGAGAAGGGGGCGGAGACGGTTCATGACGGACATTATAGCCCAAAACCGGACCGGGTCGAAGCCGCTCCCCTCGTCGGCGGCGGCTCTGATCGTCCGTCCCCGTTTTGTTATATACTTCCGCGCGTGAACGCGGGCTTCGCCCTGGCCATCGCCGCCTATGTCGCCGTCCTCGGCGCGGCCGGGTTCGGCTTCCGGGGACGGGCCGGGGGCCTGGACTCCTTTTTCCTCGCCTCGCGCCGGCTGGGGGCGGCCCGGGTCGCCTTTTCGCTCTGCGCCTCCTGGATAGGGGCCGCCTCGCTCCTCGTCTCGACCGACGAGGCCTGTCGCGACGGCGTGAGCGCGATCTGGATCGTCGGCGTGCCCGCCGTGGCGGCCCTGGTCGCGCTGACGGCCCTGGTCCGGCCCATCCGAGCGGTCTCGGGGCTGACCCTGTCCGAGATCATGCGCGACCGCTACGGGCGCGCGGCGGGGGCGCTGACGACCGCCCTCATCGTCTGGTACATGACCGTCCTGGCCGCTTCCCAAATGGTCGCCGCCGGGCCCTTCCTGGACGCCATCCTTGGCACGGGGCCCGTCCAGAGCCTGGCCCTTGCGGCCGGGATCGCCGCGGCCTATTCGGTCGCGGGGGGACTGCGGGTCCTGGCCAGGGTCCACGCCCTCCAGTTCGCGCTCCTCGTCGCCGGCGTCACGGGCCTGTCGGGCTCCCTGGCCTCGCGGACCTCCTGGGCCGCGGTGCGGGCGGCCGCGGCCGGCACAGGCGGCTATTTCGACGTCTTCGCCGGAGCCGAGCGCAACCTGCTCATCGCCCTCTCCTTCCTCCTGGCCTGGACGGTCTCACCGATCGCTTGGCAGCGTATCCAAGCCGCCAAAAGCGAGGCCTCCGCCCGAGGCGGGACGGCCGCGGCGGCCGTCCTCCTGGGTTTCTTCTACGCCGGGATCGTCGCCGTCGGGATGCTCTTCCTCCCCCTCTTCCCGGACGGCGGGAGCGGCGTCCCCCTTGTCACCCGATACGTTTCTCTCGAAACGGGCTCTTGGCTGGGCGGGCTCGTCTTCGTGACCGTCCTGGCTGCCATCCTGTCGACGATGGACGCCGCCCTCAATACCGGGGCCTTCACCCTGACCAAGGACCTGCTCGGGCTGAAAGGGAGCGACGGTCCCGGCGGCCGCCCGCTCGGGCTGGCCAGGGGCACGACGGTCCTCCTGGCCCTGGCCGCGTTCGCCGTCGCGGCCCGGCTGGGGGACATCCTCAAGACCCTCGGGCTGGCCTCGGCGATCATGGCCGAAGGGCTGCTCCTCCCCGGCCTCGCGGCGCTCTTCCTCAAAAGGCGGGCCCCGCTGGCGGGCCTTTTGGGCCTCGGCTTCGGGGCCGCCCATGCGGCCGTCGCCTTTCTCGGCGAAACCGGGCTGCGGCTCCTGCCCGCCCCGCCCTGGCCGCGGTCACTCCTTGCGGGGATCGCTCTCGGCGCCGCGGGCTTTCTCGCCGGCCTCGGTCTCGAGCGGCTGCGCCAGGCGCGGTCCCGCTTCGGGGGCCCGCCGGCTTGACTTTTTCGTCGAAAGAGGTCATAGGTAGAGGTCACGGAGGGAAAAAATGAAGAAGATCCTGTTCGTGATCGCCATCGCGGCCGTTATCGCCGGGCCGGCCCTGGCGCAGACGGCGGCCGACCACATCCAGGAGGGCGACGCGGCTTATGCCGCGTTTGACGACACCAAGGCCCTGGAAAACTACCAGGCGGCCCTCGCGCTCGAGCCCGGCAACTACGAGGCCCTGTGGAAGACCTCGCGGGCCATGGTCGACATCGCCGACGTCATCCCGGGGACGGGCAAGGACGTCAAGGAGCGCCAGAAGGAGATGTATACCGAAGCCACCTCGCTGGCGCGAAAGGCGGTGGCCGCCAACCCGGACGACACCTGGGGCCATTTCCAGCTTGCCGCCGCCAACGGCAAGCGGCTGCTCCTCCTCGGCAAGAAGGAGCAGATCGCCGCTTCGAAGGCGGTCAGGGACTCGATCGAAAAAGCCATCGAGCTCGATCCGACCAACCACCTCGCCTATCACGCTTACGGCCGCTGGCACCGGAGGATGGACGAGATCGGCGGCGCCAAGCGCCTCTTCGGCAGCATCCTTTACGGCTCCATCCCGAAAGGGTCTTTCGCCGAGTCGGAGACCTACCTGCGGAAGGCCATCGAGCTGCACCCCGAGTACATCAACCACTACCTCGAGCTCGGCCGGACGCTCGTCGCCCTCAAGAGATACGACGAGGCGGCCGAGTCCTTCCAGAACGTCATAGACATGCCCAAGACGACCTCGAAGGATGACGTCTTGAAGGCCGAGGCCAAGGCCGAGCTGGAAGCCCTAAAGACGAAAAAGAAATAGGCCGCCGGCCGGCTATTCGGAGAAGACCTGGGCGGTGAAGACCTCGATCTTCGCCCCCTTTTGCCATTCGTCGGGCGGCAACCCGGCCTTGAGACAGCCGTGCCGGAGGTAGGTTTCCCTGTCCCAACCGTGCTCGACCGGGACCTGGGGCAGGAGCAGGCCTCTGTGGCCGCCCTTGGCGACGATGATACCATGGCGGCCGACCTCGACCTCCTCGGGATCGCGGACGGGTTCCGGCAGGCCTAGGACCGATATCTCGATCTTGAGCTTGTCCATCTCTTCGGCCCGAAGGGGCTCGAACCTCGTATCCTGGGAGGCGGCGGCGACGGCCATCTCGAGGATGGTCTCGTCGAGGGATTTCATCGGCAGCGGGTAGCCGATGCAGCCGCGGAGCTCTCCGTCAACCGTCAGGGTGACGAAAGCGCCCCTTTTCTCCTTGAGGACGCCGGACGCGACCGGGCTGCGGAGACGCCCGCCCGTCTCGAAATAGTGCTCGAGCGCTTGGCGGGCGAGTTTCAAGCACGCGCGCCTGTCCTCCGCGGTGAGCGGTTCGCTCATGGGCCGTCTCCTTTCGTGGCCGGGGCGAACGGCAGGGTCTCGAACCGGAATCTGCGCTCGTAGCCGACCACAGCCGAGCCGAGCACGGGCGCCCGGGCCGGGCCGGTCGACTGGAGGACAAGCCGGCCGAACCAGGCCGGGCCGAGCAGGGCCTTCTTGAGCGCGGCGGGCGGCCTGACCAGGACGATCCCGATGATCCGCCCCGGCCAGATCCCGTCGAGCTCCGCGAGGGCTTTCTCATCGGGCGCCGTCCCGGGGGCCCCCGCCGGGAGGACCTTCTCGACGATGAACCGGGGGCCTCGTTTGTGACCGATGATCACGCCCCAGGCTCCCGGCTTCGGCCTGAAGACCCTGAGAGCGTCGATCTCGCGCCGCGCCTCGGGGGTGATGAAGACATCCACACCCGGATTATAGCACGGTCCCGGCTCGATTTGACTCGAGCGGGGCGTTCGCATTAGGATGGGGGCGGGAGTAAGTGGGCCGGCATGAAGCACGAGCTGGTCGTCGTCGGGGCGCTCGAGACCAACTGCTACCTCGTCTACGACGAGGAGACGCGCGATGGCGCGGTCATCGATCCCGGCGCCGAGGCCGAGAAGATCATCTCGACCATCGCCGATCTCGGCATCAGCCCCGTCATCATCCTCAACACCCATGGCCACGTCGACCACATCGGGGCGAACAGCGCGATCGTCCGGAAGTACGGCATCCCCCTGGCCATGCATGCCGCCGACACGGGCATGCTC
>DSDX01000211.1 GCA_011048485.1 Candidatus Aminicenantota bacterium
GGCGATGGCCCCGCCCGGGTTCGCTTCTCGGCGTCCGGCGGGTCCTACGGGACGCTCGCCGGCAACGCCAATCTCTCCGGCCGGAGCGGAAAGCTCTCCTATGCCCTCGGCGCGGCGTCCCTCGTCAGCCGGGGCTTCAGCGCCGCCGGAACGGCCTATGAGGGGAATGCGGAAGCCGACGGCTCCCGCAACCTCAATCTTTCCGGGAAGCTGGGATACTCGCTCGGGAAGGCCGTCGACCTTCGTTTCAGCGTCCGGACGGTCCGGACACGGCTCGAGATCGACAGCTTCGGAGGCGATTTTGGCGACGACCCGAACAACCTGGAGCGCTACAACGCGGTCGCCCTGGGCGGCGGGGCCCGGGCCCTCCTCGCCGGGAACCGCTGGGAGTCGAAGCTCGACGCCTCGTATCTCCGATATGACCGGCGGTACGACAATCCCGTCGACGACCTTCATCCCTTCGACTCGGACGCGTCCGCCTATACGAGCGGGCTCTTCAAGGTGGACTGGCAGAACAACATCTTCGTGCACGAATCGAACACCCTGACCGCCGGGCTCGAATACAGCCGCGAGCGGGGCGAATCGGTCTACGCCTCGGAAAGCGCCTGGGGTCCGTACGAAAGCGCATTCCCCAAGGCCTCCGCGAACGCCCTGGGGATCTACCTCCAGGACAGGATCAGCCTTGGCGATCGTTTCTTCGCGACGCTCGGCGGCCGCTACGACCATCACAGCCGCGCCGGGGGGACTTTCACTTTCCGCGTCGCCCCGGGCGTCTCTTTTCCGGAGACCGGGACCCGGTTCAAGGCCACCCTGGGGACCGGCTTCAAGAGCCCCTCTCTCTATCAGCTCTTCGCCCCGGCGACGTTCTACGGCCCGGTGGGGAACGAGGACCTCGAACCCGAGAGGTCCTTGGCCTGGGACGCGGGGATCGAACAGGAATTCCTGGACGGGCGCCTCGTCCTTGGGGCCCTCTATTTCTCGAACGAGTTCAGGAACCTCATCGATTACGATTACGCCGAAGGCTACGTCAATATCCTCGAGGCCTCGTCCGCGGGCGCGGAACTCGTTTTGAGGGCCCGGCCCTCGGGATCCCTTGAACTCAGGGCCGGATACACCCTGACCGACGCGAAGGACGAGACGACCGGAGAGGCCCTCCTGCGACGGCCCCGCCACAAGTTCTCCGCGGCCCTGAGCTCGGATTGGGCCCGGAAAGGGCGGCTGTCGGTGGAGATCCTCCATCTCGGGAGGAGGGACGACCTGTTCTGGACCGGCCTGGCCACGGAGCGGGTCAGCCTCACCGCCTGCACCCTGCTCAACGCGCTCGCTTCCTATGACCTCGCGTCCGGCCTCCAGGTCTTCGCCCGACTGGACAACGTTCTCGATGCGGACTACGAGCTCGTCAAAGGGTACGGGACGCCGGGATTCTCCCTCTACGCCGGATTCCGGCTCGGCCACTGAGAAGCGCCGATATCCCTGAGCTTGTCGTTAAGACCGATACCCTTCCCGCCGCCTGACCGCGCGGCCGGCCCCGGCGATCATCGTCTTCGACGGGCACAAAAACCAGGCGTCTTTCGAAACGCCTTTAAGGGTATCGCTTTCGTCGACCGGATCAACCGTCGCCCGTGGTCGATGTGTGCGGCCGCGAAGCGTCCGTCCGCCCCGTCAGCTGAGGCAGGGCGGTTCCCGGGGCCCTGTATTGGCCCAGGAAAAAGCTGGGGCTCGTCCGCGACAGGACCACGTTCAGGAACTTGATCCTGTTGAGGACGTGGAACAAGGCGTAGGCGGCGATGAAGACGGGATAATAGACAAGGGAATTGACCAGTTCGACGGTCCAATAGCCTCTCCAGGCTTCCAGGCCGGGAACGAGCGCCGTCAGATGGGAGAAGACGGCGGCCGCCAGGGCCGCGGCCGAGCCGAGCCACCATAAGAACGCGGCCCAGGGAAGGGACGCGCCTATAGCCTGGTGGGGGCAATAGTTCAGGCATCGCAGACAATGTTCGCAGTTATAGCGCCAATACGGGCGAGGAACGTTACGGCCGACCATGACCAGGGCGCCGGCCGGACAGGCCGCGGCGCAGATCCCGCAGCCCGTGCAGCGATCATTGGCGAACATGACCTTGCCCATGAAGAACCGGCCGAGGACAAGGTAGAGCAGCGGGAAGAGCGGGATGAAGCGGAGGACGGCCAGGGACCAGATCGCTTCGTAGGCATTGTTCCGGGTCAACCAGACACGGCCCTTGCCGAAGAAGCGGTCCATGGAACGATCGAACTTGGCCCGGGCCCGGGCGACGACGCGCCCGGCGTGGCGTGAGGTCAGGGGCGGGTGGACCGAGGTTATGTTGGCGGGCATGTCGAAGCTCACCGCGCCCAGCGGCCGGTATCCCTTGAAGGCCAGGATGAACGGCGGCAGGAACGAGGCCAGGATGGCCGCGCCCGGCACGAGAAGCGGTCCGACGAAGAAACTGCCCCTCGTGGGAAGACAGAGAAAACCGGCGCCCTTCCGGCGGGGCATGCGGAGGAGGAACTTGATGACCGACCAGGGCGGCAGCCCGCCATGGGTCGGGAAGGCCAGGACCACGAGCTCGTCCGGCGCCGCGGCGATGTCGCGGCGCGGATCGGCCCGGGCGACCGGGGTGAGGACCGCCGGGATCCCTCGCGCCTCGGCGGCGTCCCGGAACCACGCGCCGACCAGGTAGGAGTTCCCCGTCCCGCTGGCGAAATAGACGGTGGCTTGTCGGAAGCTGCGCATCGCTCACCCGCCGGGAGCCCCGGCAGGGCGATTATAATCCGGCGGACTGGGGAAGAACAACAGCGGGCCCGGCCTGCCCTGATCTCCGATGATCCGGCATCCAGGTGGCCGTGGACAAGGCCGGGCACCAGGCTACAGGCGAAGTGTTCGCTCCCAGACGCTCACGTTATCCTTCTAGTCCTCCCATGAGGAAAAGGGCCTTGCGGCCCAACCATTGGCACGACACTTACGTATATAATAGTGTTAGATATATTGGATTGGGAGATATGTAATGATCTCAAAGAACCTCGTCGCCGCTTCGACCAAGCCGATCATCCTGGCCCTGCTTTACAAGGAAGAGAGCTACGGCTACCAGATCCTGCAGCGTATCCGCCGGGTGACCGGCGGCAAATTGGCCTGGTCGAGCGCCATGCTCTATCCCTTTCTTCAGCGCCTGGAAAAGGAGGGTTTCGTCAAGTCGAAGTGGAAGATCTCGGGGACAGGCCGGATGCGGAAGTACTACGTCATCACCGAAAGGGGCCGCAAGGAGTGCGTCGCCGAGAAGGAGCGATGGCTCAGTGTTCATGATGCTCTTCAAAGCTTCTGGGCGGCGGCCGAGTCATCCGATTGAGGCGGATAGGAGCATGACCATGTTCGACCTGGAAAAGGCCGTCCGGGCGTGGGTCCGGGAACTGAGGTCCAATCCCTCGCTCGAGGAGGCCTCGATCACCGAGCTCGAAGAGAGTCTGAGGGACGATGTCCAAGGGCTCGTCGAGAGCGGCCTGTCGGAAGAGCAGGCCTTCCGCCAGGTAACCGCCGAAATGGGCCGGCCGGAAGACATCGGGGCCGAGTTCCATAGAGCCAGCGCGTCGGGCCGTTCGTCCGGGTGGGCGCGGCGCTTCATGCCGGCACTGGCCAGGGATTATATCCGGGTCGCCGTCCGTAAATTCGAAAGCCAGAAGTTCGGCTCGCTTATCAACCTCACCGGCCTGGCCGCCGTCCTGGCCGTTTGCATCCTGATCTCCCTCTGGGTCCGGGACGAGCTCAGCTACGACAAGTTCCTGGTCAACAGGGACCGGCTGTACCTGCTCACCATCGAGCATCCGAACGGGATTCTCGATCCGAACGTTCCCTATGCCCTTGCCCCAGCTCTAACCCGCGATTACCCCGAGATCCAGCTCTTCACGAGGATCTACGATCTCGGCGCCCTCGCGACCTGTTCATTCTCCTATCAACCCGAGAACGGGCCCAAGGTCATGGCTTACGAGGATTCCGTCAACCTCGTCGATCCCGGGTTCTTCTCCATGTTCTCCTTCCCCTTTGTCTCTGGCGATCCGGCCACCGCCCTGGGAAGCCCGAACGCCGTTGTCATCCGGGACGAGGCGGCCCGCAGGTATTTCGGCGATGGCGATCCCGTGGGACGGCGATTGACCTTCAACAACCGGAGGGACCTCGTCGTGACCGGGGTCATGCATATCGCGCGGAACGCCCACATCCGGCCGGATTTCGTCATTCCCCTGAGCGATCCTCTCAGCGGCGATTGGAACTGGCGCGACCCCTCCTATATACTCCTGGACCCTTCGGCCTCCTTGCCCTCCTTCCGGGAAAAGATCGAAGGATCGCTCAAGACCTACATGCCTCAACCGTTGCCAGGGACCTTCAAGGTCGGCCTCCTCCCCGTGACCAAGGTCCACCTTGGCTTCGGCGGTCTGACTTATGTCAATGTTTTTTCCCTTATCGCGGTCATCATCCTGGCCATCGCCTGCGTCAACTACATAAACCTGGCCACCGCCAGGGCCGGGAGCCGCAGCCGCGAGGTGGGGTTAAGGAAGGTCATGGGGGCTGGTCGCACCCAGCTCGTTCAGCAGTTCATTGGCGAAGCCCTCGTCACCACCGCGCTCGCCTTCGTCCTGGCCTTGGGGCTGGTCGTCCTTCTGCTCCCGTTCCTGAACCGCCTGACGGGCAAGGCGCTGAGCCTGTCCTCGGGCATCGACCCGCTCTTCGCGGCCTATCTCCTGGGACTGGTCGTGTTGGTCGGGGTCGCGGCCGGCAGCTATCCTGCGTTCTTCCTGTCCGCCCGCCGGCCCGTCGAAGCCTTCCGGACCGTCGCGGGCTTCAGGTCGAAGCGGTCCGCGTTCAGGGTCGTTTCCGTCGTCGGGCAGTTCGCGATCTCCGCCATGCTCATCGCCTGCACGCTGTCCGTCTTCCGCCAGCTCCAGTTCGTCCGTAACAGGCCCCTGGGGCTTGTCGCCGACCAGGTGCTCAAGGTCCGCTATAATCCCTCCCTGCTCAGGCACTTTGAAAGCTTCAAGCAGGATCTGCTCCAAAACCCCCGCGTCCTGAACGTGACACGAAGCCAAGCCGTTCCTTTCGATGAGGACTACAAGACGGGCGGCGTCGAGTGGGACGGCAAGGACCCAGCGCTCATGCCCCTCGTCCGCTACTCTCTCATGGATGTGGACCTTTTCGAGACGTTCGGCATGGAGTTCGCCGCCGGCCGGGGCTTTTCCGCCGCGGAGGCGGGGGACCGGCTGAACTACGTCATCAACGAGAAGGCCGCCGCGTACATGGGCCTGAATGAGCCGGTCGGCGCGCGGCTGAAGCTCTGGGGCCAGGAGGGCCGGATCATCGGGGTCGTCAAGGATTTCCATCACGTGTCCCTGCACCGGGAGATCCTGCCGCAGGTCTTCACCATCAACCCGCGCTTCACCGCCAACGCGATCAGGTTCATCTTCATCAAGGTCGTGCCGGCGGGCCTGGCGCCGACGCTCCGCGCGGTCCGGGATACGGCCGCGAAGTACGCGCCGGACTATCCCTTCGAAGCCGCCTTCCTCGACAAGGGGGCCGCGTCGCTCTATGGATCCGAGAAAAGGCTGGGCAGCATCTTCACGGCCTTCGCCCTGTTAGCCGTCATCATCTCCTGCCTGGGTATCCTGGGGCTCGCGGCTTACAGCGTCGAGCAGCGGACCAAAGAGATCGGCGTCAGAAAAGTGCTCGGCTCAACGGTCCCGGCCATCGTCGCCAGGATCTCCAGGCCCTTCTGGTTCTGGATCCTGGCCGCGAACCTCCTAGCCTGGCCTTTTGCTTATTTCGCCATGCGGAAGTGGCTGCGCGCGTTCGCCTACCGCACCGACCTCGACTTCGGTCTTTTCGTCATGGCCGGGCTCTTGACCGGGATCGCGGCGGCCCTCCCCGTCGTCTACCAGTCGCTCAAGGCCGCTCTCGCCGATCCTATCAAAGCGCTGCGTTACGAATGACCTCCGGCGGGAGGGGGACTTGGTCAGAGGATAGTGCCGACGACGGCCACGGATCAGAGGTTCTTGAGGCTCACCGAAGGATTTTCGCGTGCGGCTCGGATCGTGATCCTGGCCACGCACAAAAGGGCGATGGCGAGCACGACCGCCACGGCCGCGGTGAACACGCCGGGGCCCAGGCCGGTCCGATAGTAGAACCCCTGCAGCCAGCGGCGGCCGAAGAGATAGGCTACGGGCAGGGCCAAGAGGCCCGCGACGCCGATCAGGATGAACAGGTCCCGGGTGATCAGGCCCATGATGCCGGAAACCCGCGCCCCCAGGACCTTGCGGATCCCGATCTCCTTCCGCTTCCGCTCGATGACGAACGAGATCAGGCCGAACAGCCCGACCGAGGCGACTAAAATCGCCACCAGGGCGAATCCGGTCAGGACGCCCCCGAGCCTGTCCTCGCTCTCGTACAGCCGGTCGTAGATGTCCTCCATGGCCGCGTAGTCGTAGGTGAAGGCGGGGACCTGCCGCCGGATCGTCGACTCGATGAAGGCGATCGTCTCCCGCACCCGGCGCCCCGACGTCTTCACGAACAGCCAGCTGACTCGCTCCGGACGGTGGAGGAACATCAGCGGCCCCACCTTCGACCGGAACGAGGTGAAGTGGATGTCCTTGACCACGCCGATGATCCGCAGGGGCTCGCCGTCGCCCCGGGCGATCCTCTTGCCGACCGGCTCCTTCAGCCCGGCCATCCGGGCGGCCGTCTCGTTGATGACGGCTTGGTTCCGGGCGTCGCCGTCGGCTCCGGGCGAGAAGCCCCGCCCGGCGATAAAGGTCAGGCCGAACATGTCGAAATAGCCCGGGTCCACGAAGTAGTTGGTGAACTGGGGGACCTCGACCATCTCCCCGGACTCGCTCTCCATCATGAAGTTATTCATCTCCGTGGCCCGGACAGGGGCCACGTTCGAAACGGCGGCGGCCCGGACGTCGGGGTTCCGGAGGAGCTCGGTCTCGATCTCCCGGTAGCGGGCCCGGCTGTCCGGTTCCCAGAGGCGAAGGGCCAGGACGTTCTTGCGGTCGTAGCCCACGTCCGCGGTCTGGATGTAGTCCAGCTGCTTCCGGATGATCAGCGTCCCGGCCACCAGCATGAGGGTGGCGAAGAACTGGAAGACGACCAGGGCATTGCGGAGGACGAGCCGCCGGCCGCCCTCGTGGGCGCCGAACGCGCTCCGGAAGACGTTGGCCGGCTTCATGGAGGACAGGACCAGCGCGGGGTAGGCGCCGGAGAGGATGGCCACGGCGAGGCCGAGCCCAAGGATCCAGAGCCAGACCGAAGGCTCGGCGAGGGTCGCCGCTGGCAGACGGACGCCGGTCAGGGTGTTGAACGCCGGCAACAGAGCTTGAACGAGACCGAGCGAGACCAAGAGACTCATGCCGGCGAGGACGCCGGACTCGCCCATGAACTGGGCGACCAGCTGTCGCCGGCCGGCCCCGAAGGTCTTCCGGACGCCGACTTCGCGGCCTCGGGCCGTGGCCCGGGCCGTCGCCAGGTTGACGTAATTGACGCAGGCCACGGCCAGGATGAGTCCGGCGACCGCCATGAGGAGCTGGATGAACGTCCGGTCCACCGTCCTCCAGTAGGGGATGTGGACGCTCGTCTCGTGGTGCAGGTCCCGGAGGGGCATAAGGAAATACGACCGCGTCCAGTCGCGCTCGGGGTGGTGGGTGCGGATGACGGTCTGGAGCCCGGCCTCGAAGGCGTCCGGATCGACGCCTTTCCGGAGCTGGACGTAGTTCAGATAGTTCAGGATGCTCCAGGACGTGTCGAGGTCGTCGCGAAGGGATCCCACGGTCACGAAGGACAGGAGATAGTCGAAGGCCAGGTGGGAATTCGGCGGCGGGTCCTTCATGATCCCGGAGACCCTGTATTCGCGCCCGCCTCCGTGGACGACGGCCCGGCCGATCGGGTCCTCGAGGCCGAAGAGGCGCTTCGCCGTGTCCTCGGTCAGGACGACCGAGAAGGGCTCGGCCAGGGTGGAGACGGGGTTTCCGAGGACCATGGGGAACGAGAACATCTCGAAGAAGGCCCTGTCCGCGAACAGCCCCCGGGCCAGGATGCTCTTCCGGCCGTACCCCAGGGGTGCCTCCGTGGGCCAGGCGCGGACGGCGCGCTCCACCTGGGGGAACTCCAGTTTCAGGGTCGGACCCAGGGGACCGGAGGTGGAGCTGTTGCGGTTGGTCCCCATGACGTTCCACTCGGGCACGACCTGGCCGACGAGGAAGACGCGGTCCGCGTTCGCGTGAAAGGCGTCGTAGCCCAGCTCGTACCGGCTGAAGAGCATCAGCAGGATGAAGCTGGTCATGCCCACGACCAGGCTGAAAACGCTGATGGCCGCGTAGCTCTTCTGCTTCCTCAGGATCCGGAGCGCGGATCTCAGATAGTTCCCGAACATCGGTGGCCTCCGTTCTCCATCTCCCGGCCCCCTATCCAGGACCGGTTGCGACTCTCGCCATCAATGATGCCTGGCGGGGTGAAAAGGTTGCCGGATCGGACGGCCTCTGGGAATTGACGGCCGCCCCAGGCCGTTCTATACTCTCCTTCTCGAATTCTCCTCTGTGGGGTTAGACGCGCCCATGCCATCTCCGTCGCTCGCGATCGAGGCCAGGTCCCTGGTCAAGACCTACGGCCGGCTGCGGGCCGTCGACGGCGTCGACTTCTCCGTGCGCGCCGGGGAGATCTTCGGCGTGGTCGGCCCGAACGGCGCGGGCAAGACGACGACGATCGAGTGCCTCGAGGGCCTGCGCATGCCCGATGGAGGCGAGCTCCGCGTCCTCGGCCTCGATCCGCGCCGCGACGGCCGGGAGCTCCGGGAAAGGATCGGCGTCCAGCTCCAACAGAGCGCCCTTCCCGACGACATGAAAGTCTGGGAGGCCCTCGATCTCTTCGCCTCCTATTACCGGGATCCCGCCCCCTGGGCGCCCCTCCTCGACCGGTTGGAGATCGGCGACAAGCGGAACGCCCGCTTCGCCAAGCTCTCGGGCGGCCAGAAACAGCGCCTGTTCATCGCCTTGGCCCTGGTCAACGATCCCGAGCTCGTTTTCCTCGACGAGCTGACGACCGGCCTCGATCCCCACGCCCGGCGGGCGATGTGGGACCTCGTCCGCGGCGTCCGCGAGCGGGGCAAGACCGTTTTTCTGACCACCCACTACATGGAAGAGGCCGAACAGCTCTGCGACCGCGTCCTCGTCGTCGACCACGGCCGGGTCGTCGCCCTGGATTCCCCCGCGAACCTCATCCGGGATCTGGCCGGCGAGGTCCGCATCCTGTTCACGGCCGAGGCCGGCTTCGATCCGGCCCCCCTCCGCGCCCTCGAGGGCGTCGCCCGGGTCGAGAGGAACGGCGACCGCGTCCTCGTCGCCGGGCGCGGCGACCGTTTGATCTGCGTGGTCATCAACGCCCTCGACGCCCGGGGCATCCGCTTCCGCGATCTCCGCACCGAACAGCCCGATCTCGAGGATGTCTTCCTGGCCCTGACCGCGGAGGCGGGTCTCGACGGAGGGGCCCGATGAGGGGCTTCGCCAAGCTCGCCTGGATCGAGATCAAGCTCTACCTGCGCCAGCCGGAGGCGGCCTTTTTCACCCTCTTCTTCCCGCTCATCCTCCTGTTCATCTTCGGCAGCATCTATGGGAACGAGCCCAGCCCGTTCTTCAACGGCCGGGGCATGGTCGACGTCAGCACGCCGGCCTATCTGGCCATGATCATCGGCTCGGTCGGCCTTCTGTCGATCGCCATCGCCGTCGCCGGCTACCGGGAGAAGGGCGTGCTGCGGCGCTACCGGGCCACCCCGCTCAGGCCGGCGGCCATCCTGGCGTCCGAGGTCATCGTCCATTTCCTGATGACCCTGCTCGGCGGCGCGCTCCTGATCGCCGCCGCCCGGATCGTCTACGGCCTGCGCTTCCCCGGCCGGGCCGTCGTCCTCCTGGCCGGATTCACCCTGGGCGCTATGAGTTTTTTCGCCGTCGGTTTTCTCCTGGCCAGCGTCGCCCGGACCGCCCGGGTCGCCTTCATTCTCGGCCTGGTCCTCTACTTCCCCAATCTGTTCCTGTCCGGGGCAGCCATCCCCAAGGAGACGTTCCCCCAGGCCATTCGCTCGGCCGGCAAGTTCATCCCCCTGACCCATGTCGTCGACCTCCTCCAGGGCCTGTGGTTCGGGGATCCGATCGGGCAGCACCTGACCGAGATCGCGGTCCTGACCGGCCTGCTCGTCCTCGGCGTCGTCGTCTCGGCTTGGACCTTCCGCTGGGAATGATCGGGCCCGGGAAGGCGCCGCGGCCCGGCCGGCGCCGCGGATCGCGTTGACAGGGCCCGGCCGTTCGGATAAAAATAGAGGCGGCAAGAAAGTCCCCATGACCTTGGTTTTGGCCGTCCTCCTCGCTCTCGCGGTCGCGGTGTTCATGGAAGCCGTGGCCTGGGCCACCCACAAGTACGCCATGCACGGTTTCCTCTGGGTCCTCCACGAGGACCACCACAGTCCCCGCGGCCGCGGCTTGCAGAAGAACGATCTCTTCGCCGTCTTTTTCGCCGTCCCCTCGGTCCTCTTCTTCCTCTGGGGGAGCGGCTCGGGTGGCTGGGCGGCTTCGGCGGTCGGGGCGGGCATGGCCCTCTACGGCCTGGGCTACTTTCTCTTCCACGACGTCATGTTCCACAAGCGGGTCCGTTGGCTCAGACTGAGGGCCTCGACCTTCTACCTGCGCCGGATCGTCCGGGCCCATGCCGACCACCACCAGACCTTCGGCCGCGGCGAGGCCCGCTCCTTCGGCTTCCTCTATGCCCCGCGGCGGTTCGACGTCCGGGAAGCCTGACAGGGCCGGCGATGAAGATCGTCCTTTCCGAGACTCTCAGCTACTGCGTCGGCGTCCGGACCACGCTGGAGCTGACGGAGAGGCTCCTCGGCGAGAGCCCGGGACGCGCCTACTACATGCTTGGCGAGATCGTCCACAACGAGCACGTCATCGAAGCCCTCAAAGCCAAGGGGCTGCGCATCGTCCAAACGCTGGAGGAGGTCCCGGCCGGGGGGGTCGTCATCCTCCAGAGCCACGGCTCTCCCCTCCGGCGCTATCGGGAGCTCGACGCGCGCGGCCTCGAATACGTCGACGCGACCTGCCCCATGGTCCGCAACATCCACAAGAAGATCCGCGAGGTCGAAGCGGAGGGCCGGACGCCCGTCGTCATCGGCCAGATCGGGCACGAGGAGGTCCAGGGCATCGTCGGGCAGGTCGGCCGGGCCATCGTCGTCAGGGAGCCGGACGAGGTCACGCCGGAGCGTTTCCGGGGCGTCCTCCGCGCGGGCGTCGTCGTCCAATCCACGTTCATCGAGGCGGACGCGCGGCGGATCCTGGCCAGGGTCCGCCAGGTCGTGCCGGACGTCCTCTTCCACGACACGGTCTGCCAGCCGACGAAGACCCGTCAGCGGGAAGTCGAGGTCCACACCCGCACGGCCGACTGCGTCATCGTCATCGGCTCCCGGCGGAGCGCCAACACCATGCACCTTTATCACATCGCCCGGGCCATCAATCCCTGCACCCACCTCATCGACAGCCCCGAGAGCGTGGAGGCCATCGACGTGCCGGACGATGGGACGGTCTTCATCGCCTCGGGGGCCTCGACCCCCGAGGACCTGATCTTCGAGGTCGTCCGGCGGCTCGAGGCCCGGGCCGCGCGCCTCACTCCCCATAGATCCTGCGCCGCCGGGACGGGAAAGGCCGGCGGCGGATCCCCATCCGGAGGACGGACATGAGCCGACGAGCGGTCGTCATCGGAGCCGGCCTGGGCGGGCTGGCCACGGCCGCCCTCCTGGGCCGGGAGGGTTGGGAGGTCACGGTCGTCGAGAAGAACGAGGAGCCCGGCGGCCGGGCCCGGGTTTGGCGGTCGGACGGCTTCCTCTTCGACATGGGGCCGTCCTGGTATCTCATGCCCGAAGCCTTCGACCGCTATTTCGCCCTGCACGGAACGTCCGCCGCCGATCGCCTCCGCCTGGTCAGGCTCGATCCTCAGTTCCGGGTCTTCTACGGCGGCGGCGGGGTCTACGACGTCCGGGACGCGCTCGCCGACAACGCCGCCCTTTTCGACCGGCTGGAGCCGGAGGGCGCCTCGAAGACCGCCCGCTTCCTGGCCAAGGCCCGGGAGCAGTACGACCTTTCGGTCCGGCACTTCCTCTATCGCGACTACGACGGGATCGCCGGCCTGCTCGGCCGCGACATCGTCAGGAACGGGCTCCGGCTGGGCGTGTTCGGCAGCGTCCACGACCTCGTCGCCCGGGAGATCCAGGACGAACGGCTGCAGCAGATCCTCGAGTTCGCCATGGTCTTCATCGGCGGCGATCCCAAGAAGACGCCCGGCTTCTACGCCCTGATGTCCTCGATCGTTCTCGACCGCGGCGTCTGGTACCCGCTGGGCGGCATCTCGGAGATCGTCCAGGCGCTGGTCGGTCTCGGGCGGGACCAAGGCGTCCGCTTCGCTTTCGGCCATCCGGCCCGCCGCATCCGGACGGCCGGGGGGCGGGCCGTCGAGGTCGTCACGGACCGGGAGAGCCATCCGGCCGACGCCGTCATTGCCAACGCCGACTACCATCACGTCGAAACGGCCCTGCTCGAGGGCCCGAGCCGCAGCTACCGAGGCCGGTACTGGAGCCGCCGCGTCCTCTCGCCGTCCGCCTTCATCCTCTATGTCGGGTTGGACCGGCGCCTCGACGGGATCGTCCACCACAATCTCTTTTTCGAGAAGGACTGGAACGCCCACTTCGACGCCGTGTTCCGCCGCCCGGCCTGGCCGGACCGCTTCTCCTATTACGTCTCCTGCCCGTCCAAGACCGATCCCGCCGTGGCCCCGGACGGCGCCGAGAACCTTTTCTTCCTCGTCCCCGTCGCGCCCGGACTGGATGACCCCGATGGTATGAGGGAGGCCTTCGCCGACAAGGTCCTGGAGCACTTCGAGGGCCTGATCGGCGGGCCGGTCCGAAAGCACGTGACCGTCCGCAGGATCTTCTCCCCGCGCGATTTCGTCGCCGACTACAACACCTACAAGGGCACGGCCTTCGGCCTGTCCCACACGCTCTTCCAGACGGCCTCGTTCCGGCCCCGCCGGAAGAGCCGCCGGGTCGACAATCTCTATTTCACCGGCCAGTATCCCCACCCCGGGGTCGGCATGCCGATGGTCATGATCGGCGCCGAGCTCACGGCCGACCGCGTCGTCCATGAGCAGGGCTGAGCGGGTCCGATCGCGCATCTTCCGCAGGGGCAGCCGGACCTACTTCAACAGCACCCGGTTCTTCCCGGCCCCGGTCCGCCGCGACGTCCGCGCCCTGTACGCGTTCGTCCGGACGGCCGACGATCTCGTCGACGGCACCCCCCAGGACGGCGCGGGATTCGAGGCCTTCCGCCGGGAGTATCTTCGCCGCAGGGGCGGGCCGTCGGGACCCGCCGGGCCGGTCATCGACGCCTTCGTCGAGCTCTCCGGAAGACGCGGCTTCGATCCCGCCTGGGTCGACGCGTTCCTGGAGTCCATGGCCTGGGACCTGTCCGGGCGCGCGTACCGATCGCTCGAAGAGACCTTGGCCTATGTCTACGGATCGGCCGAGGTCATCGGCCTGATGATGGCCGGGATCATGGGCCTCGACGAACGGGGCTCGCGGCCCGCCCGTCTCCTGGGCCGGGCCATGCAATACATCAACTTCATCCGCGACATCCAAGAGGACCTCGACCTCGGCCGGACCTATCTGCCGGGCGACGAGATCAGGGCCGCGGGCCTCGGATCGCTCCGGGAGGACGAGGCCCGGAGAGCGCCCGACGCGTTCCGCGGCTTCGTCCGCGACCAGATCGGGCGCTACCGCCGCTGGCGGGCGGAGGCCGAAGCGGGCTTCGCGCTCATGCCCTCGCGCTTCCGCGTCCCCGTCCGAACGGCCGCGGACATGTACGACTGGACGGCGGCCCGGATCGAAGCCGAGCCGTTCGTCGTCTACGGGGGCAAGGTCCGGCCGTCGCGGCGCCGGATCGTCCTGAGAGGGATCCGGAACATCCTGAGATCCGGGGACGGTGACCGATGACCTTCGAAACCTATTTTCGCGGCACCCGGGCGAAGCTCCTGGCCGACCTCCGGGACCTCCTGGGCCGGAAACGGGAGCGCCTGGCGGCGCGCCGGCCCTGGGGATCGGATGTCCTGCGCCGGCTTGGGGAGTTCAGCCGGAGGGGCAAGCTCATCCGGGGCGGGCTCGTCTGCCTGGGCTACGAAATGACGGGGCGGCGCCTGTCCGGGGCGGCCGTGCGGGCCGGGACGGCCCTGGAGCTCATGCAATCGGCCCTCCTCATCCACGACGACATCATGGACCTCGACGCGTTCCGCCGCGGCGCCCCGGCCCTGCACCGCCAGTACGCCGAGATGGGCGGGCGGGAGGCCGTCGGCGACGCGGACCATTTCGGGGTCAGCATGGGCATCTGCGCCGGGGAGATCGCCATCTTCCTCGCTTTCGAGGCGCTGGCCGGGCTGCCCGGCCCCTGCCGGCGGACGGTGGAAGCGCAGAAGCTCTTTGCCGCCGAGTTCGGCCTGGTCGGGCTGGGCCAGATGCGCGACATCCAGACGGGGGCGTCGCCGCGGCTGATCGAAGCCCGCGAGGCCCTCGATCTCTACCGCTTTAAGACCGCCCGCTACAGCTTCGCCCTGCCCCTGGCCATGGGTTGGATCCTGGGCGGGGGAGCGCCGTCCGTGCGGCCGAAGCTCGAACGCCTGGGCGAGCACCTGGGCCTCATCTTCCAGATCAAGGACGACGAGCTCGGTCTTTTCGGCGACGAGGCGGTCTTGGGCAAGCCGGTGGGCTCGGACATCCGTCAAGGCAAGAAGACCCTTCTCTACCTCCGTCTCGTCGAGAAGGCCGGCGAGAAGGAGCGCCGGACGCTCGCGGGGCTCTTCGGACGGCCCGACCTCACGGCCGGGGACGTCGAGGTCGTCCGCCGGCTGGCCCGGCGTCACGCCGTCGTCGACGATATCCGGGCCATCATGCGGCGCTACGGGCGACGGGCCGGGACCGCCATCAGAACGCTTCCCGTCGCCGCCCCCTTCCGGGAGGTCCTGGAGACCCTCCTCGAGTTCAGCTTGGAGCGAAGGAGCTGAGAATCCCATGAGCCGTTATCTGCTGATCGATCTGGCCATCATCTCCGGGCCGCTGCTGTTCAGCTTCTGGCGGCCCGTCCGCTACTACCGCCGCTTCCCGGCCCTCCTCTTCGCGATCGCCACGGTCGGGACGGTCTACCTCTCCTGGGACCATTGGGTGACCGTGCGCGGCGACTGGGCCTTCAATCCAGAATACCTCCTGGGCATCAAGCTGTTCTCCCTGCCCCTCGAGGAGTACCTGTTCTTCGTCGTCGTCCCGTTCAGCTGCATCTTCATCTACGAGGTCCTTCGGGCCAAGTCGCGGGAGCGCCGGGTCCGGTTCACCCGGTGGGCGGCCCTGGCCCTGTCCGTCCTCTTCTTCGCCGGTGCGGCCGCGTTCTTCGCCCAGGACTACACCCGGCTCGTCCTCGCCTCCTGCGGTTTGTTCTTCCTCGTCGCGGGGCTGTGGGGCCGGCGGCAGCTGGCCTCCTCCTACTACTGGCTCTACATCCTCATTTCCTACGCTCCGTTCCTCCTCTTCAACCATCTCCTGACGGCCCCTCCCATCGTCAGCTACAACCCCGCCGCCATCTGGGGCTTCCGGATCCTGTCCATTCCTCTCGAGGATTTCTTCTACTCCTTCTCCATGCTGTCATTTTTCCTCATGGCCTATCTTGCCGTCCGGGGGAAGGACTGAGCGCCGCGAGGCCGTTCCGAGGCCTTTGAATTTTGGCCCGGATTCGCATATCCTGGGGCTTCGATCTTCCATGTCAACGCCCCGGCGCGAGGAGGTTTCCATGAAAAAGGCGTCTCTGGCTCTGGTCCTGTCCGTGACCGCTTTGGCCTTGATGGCCTCGACGGCCGCGGCGGGCCCCATCAAGTTCGCCCGCACGCCGCACATCGCCAACGGCATGATCGCCTTTTCCTACCACGGCGACATCTGGATCGCCGCGGCCGACGGCTCCGGCCCGAGGCGCCTGACGGCCCATGTCGCCGCGGACATGTCGCCGCGCTTCTCCCCGGACGGCCGCTGGATCGCCTTCACCAGCGACCGAATGGGCAACGCCGACGTCTATGTCGTCCCGGTCGAGGGCGGCGAGCCGACCCAGCTGACCTTCATGACCGGGGCCGACAACGCCCTCTACTGGACGCCCGACGGCCAAGGCGTTCTGTTCGCCACCGGCCGCGGCGAGCGCGCCTGGGGAAGCCCCCTCCATGTGGTCCCGGTCAAGGGCGGATTGCCGGTCCCCCTGTCCATGGACCAGGCCGCCCTGGGCATGATCTCCCAGGACGGCCAGAAGATCGCCTTCAACCGCATCGCCCCCCGCTATTGGCGCAAGGGTTACAAGGGCAACGCCAGCGCCGAGCTCTATGTCATGGACGCGGCCGGCGGGGCCATCGTCCAGCTGACCAATACCAAGCTCGAGGACTTCCGCTCGTTCTGCCAGGACTTCATGCCCATGTGGGGGGCCGACGGGATGATCTATTTCCTCAGCGAGCGCGACGGGTTCTTCAACATCTGGAAGATCGCGCCGACCGGCGGCGCGCCCGCCCAGGTCACGTTCCACAAGGAGGACGGCATCCAGTTCCCGGCCATCAGCCCGGACGGGACCGAGATCATCTATGAATGCGCCTTCGAGCTCTGGAAGCTCGCGGTCCCCTCGGGCCGGCCCGAACGGATCCCGCTCGACCTGGCCTTCGATCCCAAGAGCAACCTGGTCGAGTATCTGGCCGTCGACGGCCGGGCCGACGGCTTCGCCCCCTCGCCCAAAGGAGACTACCTGGCCGTGGACTATCACGGGGAGATCGTCCTCGTGCCGACCGGGGAGGGCATCGGCGAGATGCGGCAGGTCACCTCCTCGCCCTGGCGGGACCGCAGCCAGGCCTATTCCCCCGACGGGAAATACCTGGCCTACGTCTCGGACGAATCGCTCGAGGAGGAGATCTGGCTCTTTGACCTCGCCGGCGGCGGCAGGAAAAAATTGACCGCCCACGCGTCGGCCAAGGGTCCCTTCGTCTGGTCGGCCGACTCGAAAAAGATCGCGTTCAGCGCGTCGAACAAGCTCTTCCTCATCGATGTCGCGGGCGGGGATGTCCGCGAGCTCGACGAGCGGCCGGGCGGCCACGCCCTGGCCGGCTTCTCGCCGGACGGCCAGTGGCTGGTCATGACCCTGCGCGACGAGGACGCCAACGCCGACGTTTACCTTTTCAACATCGCCGAGAGGAAAGCCTACGACGTCACGCCCGGACCCTTCCGGGACATGGGCGGCGAGCTGACGCCCGACGGGAAGCACCTGGTCTTCCTCAGCAACCGGTCGGACGGCGTGACCCATCTCTTCAAGGTCGCCCTGGCCCCGCGCGCCGAGGACCCCGACGATCCTCTCGTCAAGGAGCGCCTCTCGAAGGCCGAGGAGAAGCGGGTCAAGGAGAAGGAGGCCGCGGCGGCCGCGCCCCCGCCGCTGAGGGTCGACCTCGAGGGGATCGACCGACGGGCCGTCCAGGTCACGACCGGGACGCACGGCGTCCGGAACGCTTTCTTTCTAGCCAAGGACGGCCGGACGGTCTATTTCCTGAGCGAGGACGACAAGGGCCCGGGGATCTTCTCGATCGGCCTCGACGGCAAGGACCGCAAGAAGGTCGCCGAGGGCGCGTTCGGCGACCTCCAGGTCACGGAGGACCGGAAAACGGTCTTCTTCCGCCAGCAAGACGGCGTCTTCCGGACGGACCTGGGGGGCAAGGACAAGAAGAAGATAAGTTTCCGTTTCAAGGTCGTCGTCGACAGGCGCCAAGAGTTCGAGCAGATCTTCGAGGAATGCTGGCGGGTGATGAAGTACCGCTTCTACGATCCGGACATGCACGGGACGGACTGGGAGGCGGTCCGCGAGACCTATAAGCCGCTCCTGGCCTACGCCGGCGATTACCAGGACGTCTATGACATCGTCAACGAGGCCATCGGCGAGCTCAACGCCTCGCACACGGGGGTCAGCGGGCCGCCGGGGCCCGAGCGGGCCGAGCGGCCGGCCGGGCCGGAGACGCGCTACCTCGGGTTCGAGCTGGCGCCCGACCGCGGCTTTTTCCGGATCACGCACATCTATCGCGACGGACCGGCCGACAAGGAATGGCTGAAACTCAAGAAGGGAGACTACGTTTTCGCCATCGACGGCACGGCGCTCAAGGCCGGGAATAACTATTGGCCCGTCCTCGGCCATCTCCTCAACGAGTACGTCACGGTCAAGGTCGGGCCCGGGCCCGATCCCGGGGCGGCCGGGGTCCGCGAGGTCCGCGTCCGGTCGGTGGCCTCGCTCCGCGACATCAAGTACCAGGAGTGGGTGAAGGGGAACCGGGACATCGTCGACGAGAAGACCGGCGGGCGGATCGCCTACGTCCATATCCGGTCGATGAACCAGCCCTCGTTGCGGGTTTTCGAGAACGAGATCTCGCAGTTCTCCAACAAAAAGGGCATCATCGTCGACATCCGCTACAACGGGGGCGGGAACATCGACCAGCAGATCCTCGACATCCTCGAGCGGCGCCCGTACGAATTTTGGAACTCCCGGTGGGGCGCCCGGAGCTGGGGGCGGCGTCCCCAGCAGGCCATCGCCGGGCCCAAGGTCATGCTCATCAATTGGCGCTCGGCCTCCGACAGCGAGGTGACGCCCATGGGGTTCCGCGACCTCGGCCTGGGCCGGATCGTCGGCAATCCGACCAACGCCTCGGTCATCGCCACGGGGAGCTACCGGCTGATCAACGGCGGCTCGATCCGCACGCCCGGCTCGCTCGTCGTGACCTACGACCCGACCAAGCCCGACAACTACGGCGTCAACCTCGAGAACTACGGGGTCGCGCCCGACGTCTTCGTCAAGAACTCGCCCCAGGACGAGCTGGCCGGGTTCGACCGCGAGCTCGACGCGGCCATCAAGGAGGCGCTGCGGATGCTCGAGGAAGGGGTCTGGCAGTACGAGCGGTGATCCGGGCCTCGATCACTTCCGGACCATCTCGATGAGGTCCTGGCTGCCGTCCGGGTCGGTCCAGGCGCCTTTCAGGGAATCGCCGTCGAGAGTGAGGGCCACCTTGATCGGGATGAGATCCATCCCC
>DSDX01000252.1 GCA_011048485.1 Candidatus Aminicenantota bacterium
ACGGCGCGTCTTGAGCCGCTTTCAGGGCAGGCTGAAACAGGGAGAACCAAAGTCCCAAGATCAGGGTGATCGTTCTTTTCATCGACGTTCCTCCAGAGGTGATCAAGCGGGATGCTCGCGGCCACGTCGAAAGATATCGCCCTCAGGGCCGGTCGGTCAAGTGCGCGCGACGAAAACGGAGGTCTGGGAAGGACGCCAACATGGCTGGCGCGCAGGCGAATCCTTAAAGGCCTGATATTAAACAAGATAAGCGACGATAGATATTCTATATAATTGATAATAAATAGCTTAAAATGAATGTTTGAACTAAGGACCAATGGGAGTGCGCAGCACGATAAACAGCAGGGGAGTGGCGGATGTTGAAAAGTCAAGCTCCTGGGGACGCGGACGCGCTGGTCGATTCCAGGATCACCGGCTAGTCGCCGAAAATGCCTGACCTTGTGGCGAAAATAGGTGCTTAGGCGGACGATTGAGGACATGTGAGTGTCGATCAGCTTCGAGAGCCTGCCCTGGGCGTTTCGAAAATAATCAGATCGTCCAGGCCAGGGATGGTCATTCAGAAGGACGTCGGAGATCTCTCGATACATTGGTCTAATGAGGCGGCTATGAGGTCCGGACGGGCGATTCCCACATTTGCCCTGATATTGAGCAGTCGGGATATCCACAGGATGTGGGAATTTATAATTGGAAGATAACAAAAAAGATCGGGGCGCCCTGGATATTGAGTCGCATAACGTTTATTATGTCAACTAATATATCAATTGAGATTGATACCGACGGAGAGCGCTTATGGCGGTCGTTGTCGGGCTCGCTCAGCCCTTGAGGGTCAGGTCCTCGTCCTTGCTCTTGAGTAATTCGATCGTTTCCTCTAGGACCTCGATGATCTCGCGCTTGGAAACGGTTTGCTTCTTGAACTCCAGCCTCAGACGGAACCGATCGGTGCCTTCGGGCACGAAATTGTAGACGAAGTATCTGAGCTTCTTGGTCTTGCCCTTCATGTACTTGGCGAGGTCGCGCGTGTCCTCCCGAGTCAAACGCCTTTCGGCGATGTCCCGGGCGAATTTGATCATATCTTCTTCGGATTTGAGCTTGGCGATCTCGACCAAGGTCGATCGGCTGAAGCCGCCGGCTTCGGCGATGATATCGCGGGCCCGCTGCGGGATACCCGCGATGGACAGGATCTCGGTTATCGTCGAGCGGGCTTTGCCGATCTTTGACGAGATCTGCTCGTGGTTGTAGCTGTGGATATCGGCCAGGGCCTTGAGCCCGTCGGCCTCCTCGAAGATGTCCAGGTCCTTGCGCTGGAGGTTTTCGATGAGCGCGATCTCCATGGCTTCGCCGTCCTCGACATCCATGTCGATGCAGGGCAGCTCTTTGAGGCCGATATTCTTGGAGGCCATGAAGCGTCGTTCTCCGGCTATGATCTCGAATCGGCTGCCTCTCGCCCTGACGAGAATGGGCTCGAGCACGCCCTTGCTTTTGATCGAATCCTCAAGCTCTTCGATGTTGCCCAGCTCACACCGCGCCTGATGGGGGTTCGGGTCGATCTTACTGATGGGGATCATCCTGATGCGCGGCCCCAAGGACCGTGACGAGATCAGGTCCACAAAATGGCCATCGTGTTTCATCGAGATGGATGTTGGCAAGCCCGATCGCTTAGTTTTTTGCACGGCTCATCAACTCCTCGGCGACTTTACGGTATTGTTCGGCGCCGATCGAATTTGGCGCGAACGTGAAGATCGATTCCTTATAGGCTGGGCTTTCCTCGAGCTTGACGCTCTTGGAAATATGGGTTTTGAAGACCTTGTTGCCGAAAACCCGCCGTATCCTTTGAACGACATCCCGGGCCAGGTTCGTGCGCTTGTCGAACAGGGTGATGATGACGCCCAGGACCTTGAGCTGCGGATTGGCGATCCTCTTGACCTTCTCGATGGTCTCGAGAAGATCGTCCGTTCCCTCAAGACAGAGATACGAGGACTGGATGGGAATGAGCACGAAGTTCGCCGCGACCAGGGCGTTGAGTGTGATCAACCCTAGGGTCGGCGGTGTGTCGATGAGGACGTATTGATACCGGCCTCTGATCTGTTCAAGAGCGTCCTTAAGCCTGAAGTGAGCATCGAATTCGCCGCTCAAGGCCGGTTCCAGCTTGGCCATTGATATCCGGGTTATGGCCACGTCGAGACCCGGAACGTTCGAGCGGGTGATGATCTCCTCGAATTTCTCGTTCTTGCTCATGAGCACGTCGTAGAGCGATTTGTCGTATTTCTCCGGATTGCTGACAGTGGAGATCGTGCTGTGGGCCTGAGGGTCCATGTCGACGAGAAGGACCTTCTTGCCCATCAGGGCTATCGCCGCCGCGACGTTGATGGATGTCGTGGTCTTGCCGACTCCGCCCTTTTGATTCGTAATGGCGATGACCAAGGGCCTCTCTCCCTCCTCAATAGTGCACGAAGATCATGATGTTCTTATAGACCAATAGCGGAGGAATTGCAAGAGATATATCCGAACATAAACCCATCATAATTAGCCGTGTACGGATCGGGTCATGACAGAATGTCGGCGTGCCGACATTTCCTATAAACTATTTGTTAACAAATAATTAGGCCATTTGGTCCGGTTTTTGGACGGGCCGACACGTCGGGGCTGAGAAAATCGCCAGCTGCCGACGAAGCAGCGTAGCATACTCGGTCCCGGTCGATACGAATGACTGTCGTCCGTGAAAAGAAAAATGCAATATATCGAGTAACAAATAAGACCGTTTCGGTGAAGAGCGATTGACAAGAAATTCCAGATGGATCGAAATGGGAAAGGATACGAAGACTTTGCGAATTGGAGACGGAAGCATGAGTTTGTTCGGCCAGCTCCCCTTCGAGATCAACGACGCATGCGGACAAATACGATCCGTTCCTAAGAATTCGTAAGCAGTTGATAATAAACAAATTATACTAATATCGCAAGCCATTGAAAACAAATGAATTAGAACCGGGCGAGTGCGGCTTGGATTGACGAACGGAATTCACGTAGAATGGTAACTGATATGGACACGCCCCCGGAGCTCGAGACCGAAAAAGGGTTCCTCAGGAAACTGGGCCTGCTCGATACCAGCTTCCTGGTCATAGGCGCCGTCGTAGGGTCAGGTATCTTCATGACCCCGGGCATTATCGCGGCTGGCCTGCCTTCGCCGGGTTTGTTGCTCTCTGTCTGGCTCGCCGGCGGTTTGATCACGCTTTGCGGAGCGCTCACCTTCGCCGAGCTCGGGGCCATGTATCCGCGGGCCGGCGGCCAGTACGTCTATCTGCGCGAGGCTTACGGAGCCGGGGCTGCCTTTCTGTTCGGCTGGGCCTTCTTCGGCTTCGTCATGGGCGGCGGACTGGCCGCGCTGGCCGTTGCCTTCGCCGAGTTCCTGGGCTCCTTCCTTCCGGCCCTGTCGACGGGGCGCGTCCTTTTCGAAGCCAAGATCCTCGGCCTGTCCTACAGCCTTTCGAGCGGCCAGATCGTGGCCGCCCTGGCGATCTCCGGCCTCACCTTGGTCAACTCCTTCGGCATCCGTTCGGGAGCGTTGGTCCAGAATCTCCTGACCATTGTCCGTCTCGGCACGGTGGCCGGACTCGTCGGCCTCGGTCTGCTCGTAGGGACGAAGTC
This sequence comes from Candidatus Aminicenantota bacterium, assembly GCA_011048485.1. Taxonomy (GTDB): domain Bacteria; phylum Acidobacteriota; class Aminicenantia; order Aminicenantales; family Saccharicenantaceae; genus RBG-16-66-30. Next base: position 3,643 of record DSDX01000252.1, read on the forward strand.
GGGAGGCGGGAACTTCCATCCCCTCTTCCCTCCCGGCCCCGGCTTCCCCGGGATTCTGACGCCCATCGGCATGGCCTTGGTCGCCGTTTTCTGGACCTACGATGGGTGGTATTCCGTCAACTGCACGGCCGAGGAGGTCCGTGACCCGGGCCGGAATATCCCGCGGGGGCTCATCCTCGGGGTTCTCTCCATAACCGTGATCTACGTTCTCGTGAACCTCGTCTATCTCCTGGCCTTGCCCCTCGAGAGCCTCCAGGGCGTCGTCCGGGTCGGAGAGCTGGCGGTTTCGGCCCTCTTCGGCGGGGCCGGGGCGACCCTCTTCTCGGCGTTGGTCATGGTCTCGATCTTCGGCTGCCTCAACGCCAATCTCCTCTTCGGGTCCCGCGTCTACTATGCCATGGCCCGGGACGGCCACTTCTTCCGGGCCATGGGGCGCCTCGGGCCAAGGAGCCGGGTTCCCAACACGGCCCTGTGGGGGCAGGCGGCCTGGTCCGGCTTCTTGTGCCTCACGGGGACCTATGAATCGCTTTACGAATATATGGTCTTCGCCCTGGTGCTTTTTTTCGCGGCGACAGGGCTGGCCGCCTTCGTCCTACGGCGCCGAGCGCCCGGACTAAACCGCCCCTACCGGATCTGGGGATTTCCCGCCGTTCCCGCCGTCTTTGTCCTGGCGTCGCTCGGCGTCTTCGCCAGCATCGTCGCCAACCAGCCGCTGAAGTCGCTGGCCGGGTTCGGGCTTCTCGTGACCGGGATCCCCGTCTATCTCGTCTGGAGAAAGGGCGGTGGTCACGTTTCCGGGGGAAAAAAGCGCTTGCCGTGAGCCGCTTTTCGATTATGATGGGCCCTGGGCGGACGAACAGAGAGACATGACCGAAACATCCTTCGTGGTCGAGGTCCTCCCCGACGGGATCAAGGCCAAGGCCAAGACCGGCGAGGCCCTGGCCGATGTCCTCGTGCGCGCGGGCGTCCCCTTGAGCCTGTACTGCCGGCAGAGAGGCGTCTGCGGCAAGTGCGCCGTCCGGATCGTCAACGGCCCCCTCCCCTTCCCCGCCGCCCGGGAAGCCGCGCTCCTCGAGAAACGCGGGTTGGGGCCGGATCACCGGCTGGCCTGCCTTTACACCGTCCGGAGCGACGTCACGGTCGAGATCCTGCCCGGATCGAGGCTCGAGAAGGTCGGCGTTCTCGAAGCCGGCCCGCCCTCGGCCGCCTACGTCGATCCGGCGGTCAAAAGGCTGTCTTTCACCAAGGATAAGCCCTCCTTGGCTTCCCCGACCGCGGTGGCCGACTCGCTCCGGGACCGGCTCAATGCCCCCGGGCTCGTCCTGAGCCTGGCCGTGCTCTCGAAGCTCGGAGGGGCGGCGCTGGGCTCTTCATCCGCACTCGCGGCCGTGGTCTATGACGACCGGGAAGTCCTCGACATCGAGCCCGAAGAACCGGACCGCGAGTTGTTCGGGTTGGCCATCGACCTCGGCACGACCACAGTGGCGGCCGAGCTCGTCGATCTGCGGACCGGGGCCATCGTCGACAGGGCCGCGGCCGTCAACGCCCAGAGCTCCTACGGCGCCGACATCGTCTCGCGCATCACCTTCGCCTTCGAGAACCCCGACAATCTCGGGCGCCTGAGAACGGCGGCGCTCCAGCTGCTGAACGACATGATCGGGACGATGTGCCGCCGCGGCGGCGTCCCCCGGCATCGGATCTACGATGTCGTCGTCGCCGGCAACGCGGCCATGAACCACATCCTCTGCGGGGTCGCCGTGGATTCGCTGGCCTTGGCCCCGTTCCACGCCGTCTTCTCGGTCCTACCGCCGCTCGCCGCGGCCGAGGTCGGCTTCGCCCTCAACCCGCAGGCCCGTGTCTACATCGCCCCCAACGTCAAGAGCTTCGTCGGCGGGGACATCACCGCCGGGCTCGTGGGCTCGAAGTTCGCGGAGGGGCCGGGCAATGCCCTGTTCGTGGATCTCGGGACCAACGGGGAGGTCGTCCTCAAGAAGGGCGCCGAGCTCGCGGCCACATCGACCGCGGCCGGCCCGGCCTTCGAGGGCATGAACATCAGCTGCGGCATGCTCGCGGTCCCCGGGGCCATCCATAGGGCCGAATGGGACAACGGCTTCAAGTGCCGGACGGTCGACGACCTCCCGCCCCAGGGCGTGTGCGGGTCGGGGCTGATCGACATCCTCTCCGGCGCCCTGGCCCGGGGACTCCTCGGACGCGACGGCCGAATCACCGGCCCCGAAAAGCGCATCCGCTTGACCGAGCGTCTGGCCCTGACCCAACAGGATGTCCGTGACATCCAGCTGGCCGTCGGCGCGGTCCGAAGCGGGATCCGGCTGATGCTCAAGGAATTCCGCCTCGACGTCGCCGACCTTGACCGGGTCCTCGTCGCCGGGGCTTTCGGCGGCTCGCTCGACATCGCCAACGCCGCGGCCCTGGGGCTGCTGCCGGACCTGCCGGCCGGCAGGATCGTCTTCGTCGGCAACGCTTCCCTGGCCGGGGCGCGGCTGCTCCTCGTTTCCCGCCCGTCCCGGGCGGCGGCCGAGGGATTGGCGGCCAGGATCGCGCATGTGTCCCTGGCCACGCGCTCCGATTTCCAGGACGAGTTCGTCAGGGCCCTCGAATTCGACTGCTACCCCAAGAGGCCGACATGACCCACCCGATCCTCGAACTCGCCCGGTCCCGGACCGTCCTCTTCGACGGCGCCATGGGCACCGAGCTCATGGCCCGCGGGCTCGCCCCGGGAGCTCCTCCGGAGCTCTGGAACGCCGAAAGGCCGGACGCCGTTCGCGAGGTCCACGCGGCCTATTTCGAGGCCGGGGCCGACATCGTCTCGACGAACACCTTCGGCGGCACCCCGGTCAGGCTGGCCGCGCACGGCCTCGAGGCTCGGGCCTTCGAGCTCAACCGGGCCGCCGCCCGGCTGGCCCGGGAAGCGGCCCCGCCCGGACGCTTCGTGGCCGCCAGCCTGGGCCCGACCGGGAAGTTCCTGAAACCCCAGGGACCGGCGACCGAGGATGAGCTCTCCGCCGCCTACGCCGAGCAGGCCCGGGCCCTGGCCGACGGCGGGGTCGACTTGTTCCTCATCGAGACCCAGTACGACCTGCGGGAAGCCTTGGCCGCAATCCAAGGTATCGGGAGCGTCTCAAGGCTTCCGGTCTTTGTCACCATGACCTTCAACGTTTTCCCGAGAGGTTATTTCACCCTGCTGGGTGATTCCGCCGCCCGCGCGGCGGCCGAGCTGGAAAAAGCGGGTGCCGCCGCGGTCGGGGCCAACTGTACGCTGACGAGCGAACAGATGGTGGGCTGCATCGCGGCCCTGCGATCGGCCACGACCCTGCCCCTTGTCGCCCAGGCCAACGCCGGCCAGCCGGCCGTCGGGCCCGACGGGAAGGTCGGCTATGCCCAGCCCGTCGAGGCGTACGTCCGGTCCGTGCCGGACCTCATCGCCGCCGGGGCCGGTTTCGTCGGGGGCTGTTGCGGGACGACGCCCGATCACGTCCGGGCCATGGCCCGGGCCATCCGCCGCAAGGAGGCATCATGACCAAGGACGAGATCTATTCTAAGATGAGCGAGGCCATCGTCGCCGGGGACCGCGAGGCCGCCCGCGGGCTGGCCGAAGAGGCCGTGCGGTCGGGGCTCGACCTCCTTGAGGTCGTGGACCGGGGCTACGTCCCCGGCATCCAGAAGGTCGGCGAGCTCTGGGAGCAGGGGGAGTACTTCCTGCCCGAGCTCATCACCAGTGCGGAGGCCATGAAGGCGGCCATGGGCGTCCTCGAGCCCGAGCTCAAGAAACGGAACGCCGGGTCGCGCGCGGGAGGGCGCGTGGTCATCGGGACCATCGAGGGCGACATTCACGACATCGGGAAAAACCTCGTCGCCTCCATGCTCCAGGCCGGAGGCTTCGAGGTCCACGACCTGGGGGCCGACGTCAAGCTCGAGCGCTATATCGAAACGGCCGAGGAGGTCGGGGCGGACATGATCTGTCTCTCGGCCCTGCTGACCACGACGATGATGAACCAGCGCCGCTTCATCGGGCTCCTGAGGGAGAGAGGATTGCGCGACAAGTACAAGGTCCTGGTCGGCGGCGCCCCCGCCAACCGGGCCTGGGCCGAGGAGATCGGCGCGGACGGGTTCGCTGAGAACGCCGTCGCCGCCGTCAAGCTGGCCAGGTCCCTGGCCGGCCGGCCCTGAGACCGGGTCGCCGGAGGGACGGATGACGAAAGGGGTATCGAGATGATCGCAACGCGAAGGCCGAAGCTTGAACTCCTCTCCGAGGCCCTGGTCGAGAGGGTCGTCGAGGAGGGGCTGGCCCTGCTCGAACGCCACGGCGTCCTGGTCGAGAACAGGGAGGCCCTGGGCCTCCTCTCAGGCGCTGGGGCCGACGTCGATCCCGCCACGGGCCTCGCCCGCATGGGCCGCGAGCTCGTCGAGGACTGCCTGGCCGCGACGCCGGCCTCCGTCACGCTCTTTGACCGGACGGGGACCAAGGCCTTCACCGTCGGCGGCGACGAGGTCCATTTCGATCCCGGATCGGCCGCGGTCACCATCCTCGAGCATGCCGGAGGGACGCAGCGCAAGGCCATGACGTCCGATGTCGCGGATCTCTACAGGCTCGTCGAGACGCTCGAGCATCTCCATTTCCAGAGCACGGCCCTGATCGCCTCCGACGTCCCCTCCCCCATCGCCGACGGCTTCCGGCTCTACCTCGGGCTCATCCTGTCCGAGAAGCCGTTCGTCACCGGGACTTTCCGGATAGAGGGCTTCGGGCCCATGAAGGACTTCCTCGCCGCCGTCCGCGGCGGCGAGAACGAGCTCAGGGACAAGCCCCTGGCCATTTTCGACGCCTGCCCCTCCCCGCCCCTCAAGTGGAGCAACTTGACCGCGCAGAGCCTCATCGACGCGGCCCGGGCCGGCATCCCCTCCGAGCTCATCTCGATGGGCATGACCGGGGCGACCTCGCCGACGACCATCGCCGGGACCCTGGTCCAGCATGTGGCCGAGAACCTCTCCGGCCTCGTCATCTGCCAGCTGGCCGGCCGGGGCGCGCCGGTCATCTTCGGCGGCTCGCCATCGAGCTTCGACATGCGCAAGGGCACAACGCCTATGGGCGCGATCGAGACGATGATGATCGACGCCGCCTACGCCCAAGTCGGCAAGCGCCTGGGGCTGCCCACCCACGCCTACATGGCCCTGAGCGACGCCAAGATCAACGATCCCCAGGCCGGCTTCGAGACGGCCTTCGGGGCGGCGATCGGGGCGCTGGCCGGCGTCAATGTCATTTCCGGCCCGGGCATGCTCGATTTCGAGAGTTCGCAGAGCCTGGAGAAGCTGGTCATCGACGACGGCATCTGCGCCATGGCCTACCGCCTGATCGACGGCATCGCCCAGCGCGACGATCCCATTGCCCTGGGCCTGTTCGAGGGCTTGGCGCCGGGCATGTCCTTCCTGACCCACCCGCACACCCGCCGGTGGTACCGTCAAGAGCACATCCCGGCCGGGCTCGCCGACCGGGATCCCTACGAGGCCTGGGTCGCGGCCGGGCGGACCTCGATCGTCGATAAGGCCCACGCCGACGTCCAACGACGCCTGGCCGCCCATGCCGCGCCGCCGCTGGCCGCGAACGTCCGCGGGGAGCTCGACAGGATCATGATCGCTTACGCCCGGTCTTCAGGCGTCGACGACTGGGCCCCGCCCCGGATCTGAGCTCCGGCCGGCCCGTCGGGGCCTCAGTCGAGGTCCCAGACCTCGAGATATTCGGGCACTTCGACCGTCCAGCCCCGCTCACGCCGGACGCTCTCCGCGAACCTGGCCGCGACGTCCGCGTCCCCATGGGTGACGAAAAGGCGCCGCGGCGGTTCGGCATAGCCGTCGAGCCATCGATTCAGGCCCTTGCGGTCGGCGTGGGCGGAGAAGCCGTTGATCTTGGCCACCCTGGCCTTGACCGGCAGTGTCCGACCCAGGACGCGGACCTCCTTGGCGCCCTCGAGAATGATACGGCCCAGGGTTCCGCTGGCCTGGTAGCCGACGAACAGGAGGGTCGACTCCTGCCGGGCGATGTTCTGGGCGACATGGTGCTTGATCCGTCCTCCGGTGATCATGCCCGATCCGGCCATGATGACGGCCGGTCCCCTGGCCTTGTTGATGGCCTTGGATTCCGCGGTGCTCCGGGTGATGGACAGGCCGGGGAACTCGAACGGATGCCGGCCCTCGGCGATGAGCCGGCGGGTCTCCTCGTCGTAGAACGCGTCGTTGCGCTCGAACGCCCGCGTCACCTCGCGGGCCATGGGGCTGTCGAGATAGATCGGCATGGCCGGGATGGCCTTAGCGTGGACGAGCCGGCTGAGGTGATACAGCAGGTCCTGGGCCCGTTCGATGGCGAAGGTGGGGATGACGATGTTGCCGCCCGCCGCGGCCGTCTCGCGGATCACCCGGCCGAGGAGCTCTTCGACGCTCCCCTGGTCCTCGTGCTCCCTGTCGCCGTAGGTCGATTCCATGACCACGTAGTCGGCGCTCTCGAAGACGGTGGGATCGCGGACGAAGGGCATGTCCCATTGACCCAGATCGCCCGAGAAGACGATCGTCCGGGTCCTGTCGCCGTCCCTGATGGTCAGCTCGATCATGGCCGAGCCGAGGATGTGGCCCGCGTCCATGAAGCGGGCCGACGCGGACTCTCCCAGCTCCAGGACCTGGCCGTAGCCCGCCTCCTCGACCAGGGGCATCGTGGCCTGGACGTCCTCCGTGGTGTAGAGCGGGGCGACGGGGTGGTCGACCGTCCGGCCCTCCTTCTGATGGCGCCGCCTCTTATAGGCCGCGTCCTCCTCCTGGATCTCCGCGGAATCCATGAGCGCGATCGACAGGATGTCGGCCGTGGCCGCCGTGGTCAGGATGGTCCCCGCGAACCCGTCGCGGACGAGGCGAGGGATGAGCCCGCAGTGATCGAGATGGGCATGGGTGAGCAGGAGGACGTGAAGATCCTCCGGCGGGACCGGGAAGGGATCCCAGTTGCGGCCGAGGAACGGCCGCTCCTGGTAGAGCCCGCAGTCCACGAGGATGCGCAGAGAGCCGGTGTCGACGAAATAGGAGGAGCCCGTAACCTGCCGGGCCGCCCCGAGGAACGCCAGTTTCATCAAGCCTCTCTTTCCCGTCTAGGTTCAGTAAGGATGGGACCTGTAGAACTCGGCCTGGGCGGCGACGAAAAGCGTCCTGATCCAGATCCGGAAGAGGATATAGGCCTGCATCCAGACGAGCCCGGCGGCGAGGGGGGCGACGCCGGGCCCGCCCAGGAGGCCGAGCACGGTATAGAAGACGACCGCGCCGACGATCGTCCCGAGGACGATGAGCAGATAGATAGCCCAGGCCCGCCAGAAGCGCTTCTTGAGGAAGGTCAGCGCGTGGCGCAGGGCCTTGAGGACCTTGCGCTCCGCGTCGGCGACCACGGCGATGCGGGTGTAATCGACGACCATGTGGACGATCGACAGCAGGAGCAGGGCGATGAGGAGATGGAGGTTGGAGAGGATGAACGGTAGCCACTCGGTGACGGCGCTCTCCGACAGGGGCCTGAACAAGGCGGAGACGAGCCCCATGACGACGCCGAGGGTCAGGACATAGAAGACGAGTGCGATGGCGAAGAGGCGCGCGAACCGCCAGACATAGCGGCCGCAGTCGCCGGCGAAGGCCGGCAGGGTCGCCGGGCCTTCCCGGTCGAGGAGACGTCCGACGATGCCGCCGTAGAGAAAAACGTGGAGGGCCAGATAGAAGAGGCCGAACACGGCCAGGCTTGCGGCGATGGCGGGCAGGGCTTCCTGGTGCTCGAGCACGGCCTCGCCCAGCCACATGGGGTCGAGCGGACGGACGGACGCGCCGAGGAAGGAATGCTCGAGATCGGCCCGGACGAGGGCCAGGAGCGGGACCGCCGCGATGACCGCGAAGACGAGATTGACGACGTAGAGGATGACCAGGATCCGGGCCTTCCGGATGGTCGTCCCCATCCCTGCGAGGATGGCTTTGATGACGCCCATGTCCGCCTCCCTAGCTCCATGAGCCGAAGAAATGAAGGACGCACTGCACGGCGAACAGCAGCTGGGTCATCAGCTTGACGGTGTTCCGTCTTAGCCCGCCCACCCGCCGGCTGTTGTTGGCCAGGTCCTCGTCGATGAGCCAGACGCCGCGGGGATCGATCTGGGCGCTCACGGCCCGGGCCGGTTTGACGAATTCGAGCCGGGCCCACCGCCCTTGGCCGTCCCAGGTCCGGGTCTCGACCGTCCCGTCCTCGAAACGGACGACGGCCTCGACCCGGTCGCCGCCGCCGAGGCGCGCCTCGCCGTAGCGTCTCAGGACGACCGTCGTCCGGTACCGCCCGGGACCGTCCCCGGCCTCGGCCGCCGCGGCCTCGAACGCCTCGACCTTCTCGGTCGTCCATTCCTCGCGGGCTCCCCCGGCGTCGAAGACGCCCCGCCGCTGGACGGGCACTTTGACGGAGGCGACCGAGGCGACGCCGTAGTCGAAGGACCGGGTGCCTTCGAACAGCTCGTCGAAGAACCAAGTCATATCCCGGCCGGCGATCTCGTTGACAACGGCGGCGAAGTCGGCCTTGGTCGGGTGGCGGAAACGGTAGCGCGTGGCGTAGGTCCTCATGATCCGCGGCCAGGCCGGCTCGCCGAGAAGGCGTTCGAGGGTGTTGAGGAGCGTCGCCGCGCGCATGTAGACGTTGGCCCCGTAGCTCATCCGGTCGTAGAACTTCCAGGACCAGGCGGTCACGGGATCGTAGCGGACGACGTTGATGGCCGCGACACGGTCGGTCTCGAAGTCGAAGATCTTGGGGAGGCGCAGGAACCAGTCGAGAGGCCAGCCTTTGAAGCGCGCCGAGAGGGCGCCCGGCCCGTAGGCCGCGGCCAGGACCCGGCCGGTCGAGTAGGTGTTGAAGCCTTCGTCGAGCCAGGCCGCTTCGAACTCGTTGCTGGCCACGAGCCCGTACCAGTAGCCGTGCCCGAACTCGTGGACGATGACGCCCTCCGGGGACAGGACGTTGCGGCTCGGCAGGACGCTCGTGCCGGCGGTGAAGAGCGTCGGGTACTCCATGCCTCCGCTGCCCGTCCGGAAGGGCGGGTCGACCATGGTCACGGTCTCATAGGGATAGGGGCCGTACCAGAGGCCGTAGAACTTGATGGCCGCGCGGAGGGCCCGGAAGTGCCTTTCGATCTGCCCCTTGTGCTCCGGGGCGATGAGCAGGGTCATTTTGACGTCGGGCAGCCTGACCTCTTCGAGCGGCAGGCCGAGGAGCGCGGCCGCCTCGTCGTACTCCTTGGCGGTCACCTCCCGATCGGCGACGAAGTCCCGCTCGATCTTTAGGTAGCGGGGGCTGGCCGTCCAGGCGAAGTCGTGGACCATGGCCTGCCGGTAGGTCGTGGTCGTCGTGCCCGCGGCTTGATCGGTCCGCGTCTCGGCGGCCTTGCCCGACGATCCCAGCACGAAACCCGTCGGAACGGTGATGTGGACGACGAAATCGGCGAAATCGGCGAAGAACTCCGAGTTCAGGTGATAGGCGTGGCAGTTCCAGCCCTTGCCCTCCTCGTAGACGCCCGGCTTCGGGTACCATTGGCCGATGAAGAAGGAGTCCCTGTAATAGCCGGACCGGGCCACGGTCCGGGGGATCTTGCTCTTGAACTCGAGACGCAGGTGGACGCTCTCCCCCGGCTGGACGGGCGCGGGGAACAGGATCCGGGCGACGGTCTGATCGCCTTCGGTCTCGGGGCCGTCGGGGGTGACGAACGTGAGAGCCGGCCTGAGGTCCGACCCGTCCGCGAGCCGGATGTCTGTGACGTCGATCCAGCCCCACTCGCCGTCCTCGGGCGAGCCGCCGCGGAGAAGGCCGGTTTCGGCCGCGTTCTCCCGCATGTAGACGCTGGCCTCGTTCTTGAACGCGTTCCAGTAGAGATGGAGCAGCATGTCCGGGACGGCGTCCTGAGTGGGATTGGTCCAGATGATCTCCTCCTTCCCGAGCAGCATCTTGCCGTCCGGGTCGAGCTCGATCCAGATCTCATAGCGGAGGCCGGGCGCGCCGGCGGGCGGGGGGCTCTCGGCCTGGCCGCCGCCCGCGGCCGGCGGTCCCAGGACAAGCGAGACCCCGAGGAGAAGACATGCGGACAGGCCGGTTGCTCTCATGGCGAACCTCCGGGATGGAACTTGCTCAACCCCTCAGCCACTCCTCCCAGACGGGCTGACGGGGAAAGTCGATGAAGGTCAAGGCGAGCGAAGCGATTAAAAGGGCGTAGAAGTCGGCGACGTACCCGCCGAGAAGGAACAGGGCCAGGCCGAGAACGGCCGGTATCTCCCCTAGGAGCAGGACCGCGAGAGAGGCCCGCTGGAGCCTGGCGAGTACGGCCGACCGGTCCTCGCGACCGCCCTTGCGGAAGAGCCGGTGTCTCAGGACGAGGATGAGCATGATGACGGCGGCGGCCAGTCCGAACACGGCCAGGCGGAGAGGCTGACCCCCGACATCGCCGGCGAAGCCCCCGAAGGGCCTGCGGGCCGACCGAAGCGCGGTGACGAGCCCGAGGTAGATCGCCAGGCTGGCGAAGATGCCCCAGGCCACGATCGTCACGGGCTTGAGGTGCTTTCGGATGTCTTCCCGAGGGTCCATGTGGCGGCCTCCTCCCTGTAAGGATCGACCGAGCGGCCGGCTGGAGGGGATTATAGGGGAATGGGCGCCGTCTGGCAAACCGAGCCCGGGGCCCCGGCCCGCAAGGGTACCGACCCGGTCAATCGACGTAGAGCAAAAAGCCCTTCAAGTAGTCCGTTTCGGGATGGTAGACATTGACGGGGTGATCGAGGGCCTGCCGGTGCCGCTGGAGGATGCGCGCCCGCCTCCCCGCCTCGGCCGCGGCCTCGAAGACGACCTGCCGGAAGAGACCCTCATCGACGAAATGGGAACACGAGAAGGTCAGGACCAGCCCCGGGGCCCGGACGCGCTTAAGCGCCAATCGGTTGATGTCCTTGTAGCCGCGGCAGGCGGCGACGACATCGGCCCTCTTCTTGGCGAAGGCCGGCGGGTCGAGGATGAGGAAGTCGTGCTCGAGGGTCGGCTCTCGGAGGAACTCGAAGACGTCGGCCGTGAAGAAGGTCCCGGATTCCGATCCGAGGCCGTTGAGATCGAAATTATCCTGGGCCAGGGACATCGCCGCGGCCGAGGAATCCACCGAATCGGCCCGGACGGCGCCGCCGAGCAGAGCGCAGACCGAAAAAGACCCCGAGTAAGCGAACATGTTGAGGACCTTCCGGCCCGCCGCGTGGGCCCGGACGAGCTGGCGGGACTCGCGCTGGTCGAGGTAGAAACCCGTCTTCTGGCCGCCGGCCAAGTTGACCCAATAGGGAACCCCGTTTTCAAGGACGCGGACCCTGTCGACCGGCTCTCCGGCCAGGACGGCTTCGACCTGGTCGAGCCCCTCCTCCCGCCGGGCCGGCAGGTCCGATCTCTCGAGAATGGCCCGGGGCTTGAGCGCGCGGGCCAAAGTGTCGACGACCAGCGGCTTGAGCTTGTCCATCCCCAAGGTCGCGCTCTGGAGGACGAGGACGTCGTCGTAGAGATCGGCGACGAGCCCGGGCAGGCCGTCCCCTTCGGCGTTGACGAGCCGGAGGGCGTTGGTCACGGCCGGGTCGAAGAAGGTCCGGCGCAAAGCCAGGGCTCTCTCAAGGTTCTCGCGGACGGCCGCTTCGGGGGCTTCGCTCCCGAAGCTGATCATCCGGCCGGCGATCGAGCTCCGGGGATTGAAGAAGGCGTGGCCGAGAAGGTCGCCTCCGGCGTCGCGGACGGGCAGGATCTCGCCGGGCTCGAAGTCGGGCAGGTCCCGGATGGCGCCCGAGAAGATCCAGTGGTGGCGGTTCCGGACGGCCTTGTCCCGGCCTGGCTTGAGGACGGCCGCCTTCACCTCCCCTCCCCTATCGGCTCCCGCCGGTCCGGCTTCGAGAACAGCGTTTCGTCCATGTCCGCGGGCTCGAGCCAGCCGATCTCGTCGTGATCGGTCAGGCGCAAGCCGTCCGATAAAAGCTCGACCCGGAAGACCATCAGCTCGAAGCTCGTGCCCGTCCCGTCGAACGGGACCGAGCAGACGAGCCCGCCGACCCGGGCCGCGACGCCCAGCTCCTCCTCGAGCTCGCGCTCCAGACCTCGCCGGGGATCCTCGCCCTCTTCGAGCTTGCCGCCCGGGAACTCCCAGAGCCCCCCGGCCACGAGCCCCGGCCGCCGCCTGGCGACGAGGACCTTGCCGTCGCGCTCGACGATCGCCGCCGTGACGACCCGCCGGGCCTTTCTCTTCAGGGTTTCCATGTCCCGCGCTCCTGATCATCTTAAGCCAGGGGGCGCAAATAATACAAGGTCTCCTCTAGCGGTGTTTGAGCCAGGCGTCTTCGAACTTTTCCCATGAGGGCGAGTGGGAACCTCCTCGGCGCGCTTCGGGGAAGGTCCCTTTTGTGCTAGAATGGCGGGACCATGAAAGTTGCTTTCCTCGCCTCCGAAGTCATCCCCTACGCCAAGACGGGCGGCCTGGCCGACGTGGCCGGGGCCTTGCCCAGGTTCCTGGCCGGCCTCGGGGCCGATGTCAAGGTCTTCCTGCCGCTCTACCGGGCCGTCCGGACAAAGGGCCTGGTCCTCGAGCCCGTCATCGAGGCGGCCTCCCTCGAAATGGGCGGCCGGTCGCTCGACTACGCGGTCCATGCCCATCGGGCCGACCGCGTCACGGTCCTGTTCATCGACCGGCCGGAGTTCTTCGACCGGGACGGCCTGTACGGGACGGCCGCCGGCGACTACCCCGACAACGGCGAGCGGTTCGCCTTTTTCAGCCGCGCCGCCCTGGAGACCATGAGGGCCCTGGATTTCTCGCCCGATATCATCCATGGCCACGATTGGCAGTCGGCCCTGGCCTTCGCTTACCTGCGGCACGTCTACGGCGGCGATCCGTTCTTCGCCCGGGCCCGCACCCTCTTCACCATCCACAACCTCGCCTACCAGGGCTTGTTCGAGCAGGAGGTCCTGGCCCGGGTCGGCCTGCCTCCGGCGCTCTTCAACATGAACGACCTCGAGTACTTCGGCCAGGTCAACGCCCTCAAGGCGGGCATCCTGTACGCGGACGCCGTGACGACGGTCAGCCCCCGTTACAGCCGGGAGATCCAGACGCCGGAGTTCGGCTGCGGGCTCGACGGCCTGCTGCGGTCCCGGGCCGGCGTTCTGCACGGCATCCTCAACGGCGTCGATTACCGCGATTGGGACCCGGCGACCGATCGGCACATCCCGCGCAACTTCACGCCCGCCGACCTCTCGGGCAAGAAGGTCTGCCGCGAGATGCTGGGCCTCGAGTTCGGCCTGGCCGCGCCGGAGGACCGGCCCGTCGTCGGCATGGTCACGCGCCTGGCCGGCCAGAAGGGCTTGGACATCGTCTGCGAAGCGCTCGACGATCTCATGGGCCTGGGCTTGACCCTGATCATCCTGGGCACGGGCGAACAGAAGATCCAGGATTTCCTTCTGGCGGCCCGGAAAAAGCACTCCGACAGGTTCGGGCTCAAGATCGCCTTCGACGAAAGGATCGCCCACACGATCTACGCCGGCAGCGACATCTTCCTCATCCCCTCCCGCTATGAGCCGTGCGGTCTGACCCAGATGTACGCCATGAAGTACGGCACGATCCCCGTCGTCCGGGCCACGGGCGGGCTCGAGGACAGCGTCCAGGAGTATGACCCGAGGGCGGGCGAAGGAAACGGCTTCAAGTTCCTCGAAGCCGAAGCCGGGCCCCTGGTCGAGGCGACCGCCCGAGCCCTGGCCGTCTTCAAGAAGCCGGGCTCTTGGCGGAAACTTGTAGGCAACGCGATGGCC
>DSDX01000311.1 GCA_011048485.1 Candidatus Aminicenantota bacterium
ATAGCTCCCGAACGAGAGCGACGAGATGAAGAGGAGGTTCACGAACCGGTAGAAAGGCCCGGTCGGGTGGAACAGGCCGGCCGGGGCGGCGGCTGGGGCGTCGGTCATGGGCGGTGCCTCCGGATCCTGCGGCGGTGCGGTCGATCGAGGCCTATCTTCCGGAATCCGGCCGAAATAATCAAGCGCTTTGTCGGCGGCACCGGGCACTGGTATAATCACGGCGACTAGAGGAGGCCCCCGACATGAGCACGACGGATCGCGACGTCCGGATCGTCGATCCCGGGCGCCTGGCCCCCGATCATATCCACGCCTTGGCCGCCCTGGAGAAGGAGGCCGTCGTCCGCCGCATCTGGGAGCGCGATTGGTCGGTCTGGACGCCCATCGACCGGGAGATCTCGAACCCCCTCGGCTGGCTGGCCGCTCCCGAAACGGCCGAGGGACTCGTCCCGGACCTCGCGTCCTTCGTCGACTCGGCCCGGGACCAGGGGCTGACCCGGGCCGTCGTTCTGGGCATGGGCGGATCGAGCCTGGCCCCCGATGTCTTCGCCCGCCTCTTCGACACGGCCCCCGGCTCGCTCGATCTCGAGATCATGGACACTACGGAGCCCGGGACGGTGGCCAAGGCGGGAAAGCGGCTGGCCCCCGACAAGACCCTCTTCCTTGTCTCCTCGAAGTCCGGGACGACGGCCGAGGTGATGGCCCTGCTGTCCTACTTCTACGACCGGGTCCGGCTGGCCCTCGGGACGGGGCACGCCGGGAGCCGCTTCGTGGCCGTCACCGATCCCGGGACGCCGCTCGAGGCCCTGGCCCGGGACCTCGGCTTCCGGCGCGTCTTCCACGGCCGGCCCGACATCGGGGGACGGTTCTCGGCGCTCACCGCTTTCGGCCTCGTCCCCGCCGCGCTCAAGGGGATCGACGTCGCGCGTCTCCTCGCCTCGGCCCGTTCGATGGCCGGGGCGTGCCGCGATGAGCGGTCCGGGGAGAACCCCGCGGCCCTGCTGGGCGCCGTCCTGGGCGCGGCCGCCCTCAAAGGGATGGACAAGCTGACCCTCCTGCTGCCGCCCCGGTTCAGGCCGCTCGCCGGATGGATCGAGCAGCTCGTGGCCGAGAGCACCGGGAAGGAAGGCCGGGGTATCGTCCCCGTCGCCGAGGACAGGCCCGGGCCAACGTCGAGCTACGGCGGCGACCGCCTGTTCGTCGAGATCGGGGCCCGGCGGGATCCCGACGCCCCCCCGACCGCCGAAGCGGGATCGCCGCGCCTCCGCCTCGCCCTCGACGACCCGTATGACCTCGGGGCTCATTTCTTTCTCTGGGAGTTCGCCACGGCCGTCGCGGGGCACGTCCTAGGGATCAACCCCTTCGACCAGCCCGACGTCGAATCGACCAAGAAGAAGACCAGGGAGATCCTGGGAGCCGCCAGAGCCGATGACGGTCACGCCGGTCGAGACGCCAGAGCGGACAGGATCCGCGTTTCTGGCGCCGGCACGGCCGACGGTCCGGGCGCCGCCCTGTCCGGCTTCCTGAACGGACGCCGGGAGGGGGATTATCTCGCCCTCCTCGCGTACCTCCCCAGGAGCCGGGCGGTCGAAGAGCTCCTCTCCGGGCTGGCGGCCGGCCTTCGCATCAAGACCCGGCTGCCCGTGACGGTCGGTTTCGGCCCTCGCTACCTCCACTCGACGGGCCAGCTCCACAAGGGCGACGGGAACCGGGGGCTCTTCCTGATGCTCACGGCATCGACATTGCCTAAGGTCGGGATCCCTTCTGTCAAGGGGATCCCCCGGCCGGCGGCCGATTTCGGCGGTCTGTTCAGGGCCCAGGCCGAAGGGGACGCCCGGGCCTTGGCCGAGAAAGGCAGGCGGATCCTGGCCATCGAGCTCGACGGCCCGGCCGAAACCGCGCTCGCCGCGCTCTCGTCCCTCCTCTCATGAAGGCGATCTTCGAGGCGATGCCCATCGCCGCCGCGAGAGGGAATCCCGGAATCAAGAGAAGAAAAAAAAGGACGGCCCTCGAGGGCCGTCCGGGCGCGCGCTTCTAAACGGAAGCGATCAGTAGAGGCCGACGCCGATGACGTCGGCGTGAAAGATCTCCTTGGTCCGGGTCCGCTGCCGCCTTTCGACGGTGTCCTTGATGTCGAGATAGAACCAGAACTCGTCGAACAGCTTGAGCTTCTGGATGTAGTATTGCGCGTAGGTGCTGATGGAATCGACGACGATCTTGGCCATCTCCCGGCCCCTGGAGTCGGAAAGCACGATCATGTCGACATCGCCCCTCTGGAGCTTGCCGTAGACCTTGCCCCGTTCCTGGCCCTCCCACTCCTCGGGCTTGGTGACGCCGGAGATCTCCAAGGCCGGGATGGCCTCCCTGACCTTCATCTCGATGAAGTCCTCGGCCTCGAACTCCCGGTCGCGGGTGTAGAGGACCTGCCCCGCCGGTGTCTCAACGCTGTCGGCGAGGAAGATCGAGGGATGGTCGAGGAGCAGATCGCCTTTGACCTTGACCGTCTGGTCCTGGAGAGTGGCCGCGTCGAAGCCGGGGAGAACGATGTCGAAGCCTTGGGCGGTCGAAAGGTACATGTACCGGCCGAGGGCCGTATGGACCTCGCCTTCGAACTCGGTGAACTCTGTCTCGGCCCCTTCGGCCGACGTTTCCGCTTCCTTCTGGCAGGCCACGCCGCCGCCGAAAGCGATCAAGAGGGCCAGACCGAGGATCAGGATGCCGGACTTCTTGGTGGATATCATCGCAACTACCTCCATATCTCGAACGGGCGCTCGGGAATATCCTCCCCGAACGAGGTCTAGTTTATATCATCGGCTCCCTCAAAAGTAAAGAAAAAAATGGGCCGGGGGGAGGTTCCCCGGCCTATCGGACAAGGGGGTCGGAACGGCGCCGAATTCACTTCCTCTTGGCGCCGCCCGATCTCGAGGAAGAGGCCGACGACCTGGATGACGAGGCCTTGGCGCGGCCCGAGGAGCTCGATCGGCTCGAGGAGGACCCGCCTGACCTCACGGAGCCCGAGGCCCGGGCCGACGAGGACCGGCTCGAGCGGGGAGCGCTCATGGAGCGGGGCGCGGAGGAGCGGGTCGAACGGGGAGCGCTGATGGAACGGGACGGCTGAGTCGACCGGGACGGAGAGGAATAGGAGCGCGCCCGCGATCCGGACGACGGGCTTGTCGCTCTCAGCCGGGCCGAGGACGATGTCGAGGACGCGCGGGACCGCGAGGATGAGACGCTGGGCCGGGACGAGGCGGGCGCGCGGGCCGAGATCGAGCGCGACGAGGAGGCGGCGGGACGGGTCACCGACGGCGAGGGCCTGGCGGAGGTCGCCGCCCGCGGGCTCAGCCGCGACGTCTGCCCGGCGATCGAGGAGCTGGGGGCGTAGGTGCGGCTTTGAGACCTTCCGGCGGAAGCATCGGCCGCCCGGGCGGGCGTCGATCGGACCGAGCGCGCGGTCGACGCCGTGGTCCGGCCTGCGGTCCCCGCGCTGGAACGGACCGTCGACGGGTAGCTCTTGACGGTTTCGCCTCCCCGGGTGACCGGGCTCCCGGAGCCGGTCCCGGAGCCCCGAGCGCCCGGAGTTTCGCGGACGGTCGCCGGCCGGCTCATGGACGACCCGGTCGATCGGATCGTGCGCGCGGTCGACGCGGTCGTCCGGCCCTCGGTCCCCGCGCCGGAGCGGACCGTCGACGGGGAGTTCTTGCCGGGCGCGGAGACGACGCTCCGGCGATCCTCGGCGATCCCGCTCTGACCACGGCTGCCTGGGGCGCGCTGGCTCGGGTAGGAGCGGATGACCCGGTTGTCCGCGCCCCCGCCGCGGAGCGAGGGCCGGCTGACGGCGCCGCTGTCGATACGCGCCCCTGAGGCGCCCGTGTCGCGGGTCCGGACGGCCGGGGTCGAGGCGCCGGGTCTCGACCTGGGTGAGGCCAGGGAACGGGAAGGCGCGACGGTTCTCACCTGGTCGCGGCCGCCGGGGCGGTCCGCCAGCACGCGCCGGGCCGCGACAGCCTGCGGCCGGGCGTTGTCCACGGCCGGCCGGATGGCCGGCTGCTGGGGCCTGAGCTCGACCCGGCCGATCCGGTCGAGGTCGGCAACGCCCAGATGGCGGCGGCCGATATCCCGCGCCTGGAGATGATCACGGCGGACGACCGTCCAGGCCCAGTTGCGGGCCGAGAACCAGCGGTCGTCGTAGCGGTCATAAAAGCGGTCGTTGAAGAGGTAGGCGGGCCGGTTGTGCCAGGTCAGGGGGCACCAGCCGATGTAGGCCCGGTCCCACCACCAGTGCACCCAGGCCGGCCCCCAATGGGCCCTGGGGATCCAGTACCAGCCGAGGCCGAAGCGCCAGTTCCAGCGCCCGTAGTGATAGACCGACCAGCCCCAGGGCTCGGACGAGACCCAGGTCCAGCCGATGACGGGATACCACACCCAGCGGCCGTAATAGTAAGGCCGCCAGGCATCGTAGGTGGAGACGTTCGGGACCCAGACATGGCCGTAGGGCCGCTCGTAGACCCACTGGCCGTTCTGGTCGAGTTCCTCCTCGTACTCCTCCATCTCGGAGGGCAGGTACCGGCTCTCGGACCGCGCGGAGAGCTGGCTGTCGCGGCTGTCGTTCCAACCGTCGAAGGCGTCGTCCAGGGCATAAGCGTACTGGGGCTCGCCGAGGAGCCGGCCCTCGGAGGCGATCACGGTCTCCTGGTACCCCACGAGAACGGAGCCGCCCTCGGAGGCGGCCTCCAGGCTGCCCTCACGGACCGAAACCTGGGTCTCGCGGTCGAGCCGGACGTCGAAGCGGTAGAGCCCCTCCTCGAGGACGTAGAACGAGGCGTCGGGCGTGTGGACCTCGACACCCTTGTCCAGGGCGAGCTGGCTGATCCGGAGGAAGGCGCTGCCTTCCGTGAGGTGGAGCCTGATGCGCTCATCGCCCTCGGAGGGCAGAACGGCGAATTCGACCTTGGTCCGGTTATCGAGGCGGAGGTAGTTGCGGCGGCCGAAGTGGATCTCGGCCTGGCCGTTCTCGGTCCCCATCTTGTCGCCCTGGACGAGGGCCAGGTTGACTTCGCCCTTTTCGTAGCCCAAGTCGGAGGTCCGCTGGATATAGACGTCGCCGTTGACGTAGGAGAGCCGGGCGAAACTGTAGGGATAGAATCCCTCGTCTTGGGCCATGAGGCCGAGGGGGATCGAAACGATGAATGCGGCCGCCAGAAGCGCCGCCCGAGTCGTCATCTTGTTCATCGTCTTTCTCCTTCCGGCCCTGATAAAAGCAATTATCATGCCAGAAGGCTCCCCCTGGGAAATGATGGCATTCTGTCCTTTCGAGAGGACACTTGCCCTAGAAGCGCCGGCCGCTTCAGCCTACCGGCGCCACCAGCGGAGGGGCATCCGATGGCGGAGGACCCGGTAGCGGGCCAAACGTCTCGCGTCCGGGCGGAGCCTGGGAGCCCAGCCGGAGTCGAGATCACCGGGGGCCATCATGCGGCGTCCGGCGAGGCCCGCCCGGCCTCCGGCTCGCGACCGGAGCAGCCTGAGCTTCTCCCGCTGTTCCGGCGTGAAGATCTTGTCCCAGTCGGCCCTGTGGCTCAAGGCCGCTTTTTCCCTCCGGGCCATGAGCCCGGCCCTTTTGTCGATGAGCCCCTCGATCTTGGCCCGGTTGGCCTCGGGGTCCCGGAGAAGATCGCGCATCTCGGCCCTGATCCCGGCCATTTCCTCACGAAAAGCCCGGCTCTCGTCCAGGCGGGCTTTCCGGTGGGCTTCGAGCGCATTCCGCTGTTCGTCGGTCAGGCCGAGATCGGCCAGCGGACGGGGCCGCTCGATCCGGGCCCGGGCGGGCCTTTCGGTCTGAGGGTCATCCTGGGCCGTAACGGTCATAGGGACGAGGACCGCGGCCAGGAACGCCGCCGCGGCGCATCGGGATAGAATCTTGAGATCCTTCATGCTCATGACTTCCTCCTGCGGTCGTTTCGCCTTATTAGACGACCGGCCAGGAAAAACCTTTGGGGACCCTTAGTCTTTCCTATGGCGCAGGCGGTCGAGGGCCACGGCGACGATGATGATGGCCCCGATGATGATCTCCTGGATGTAGTTCGGCCAGCCCATCATCGTGCAGCCGTTGCGGAGGAAGGACATGATCAGGACGCCGACCAGGGTCCCCAGGATGCTGCCCTCCCCGCCGCTCAGACTCCCTCCACCGATGACGACGGCGGCGATGATGTCGAGCTCGAGCCCCACGGCCACGGTCGGGTCGCCGACGGTGAGCCGCGAGAACTCCATGACCCCGCTCAAGCCGCAGAAGAGCCCCGAGACGGCGTAGACCAGGACCTTGACCCGGTCGGTCCGGACACCGCAGAGACGGGCCGTGGCCTCGTTCGAGCCGACCGCGTAGATGTGGCGGCCAAAGACGGTGTACCTCAAGGCCACGGCCAGGGCCACGGCGAAGATGATGACCAGCCAGATGCCCGGAGCGAGCAGCAGCCAGGAGGGACGGGGGCTCTTGGCCATGAGCTCGTTGACCCAGGTCATGGGCGCGTCGATCTTCTGGTTCCCGGCGATCCACTTGGCCGCCCCCCGGGCGATGCCCATCATGCCCATGGTCACGATGAAAGGCACGAGCCTGAGCCGGGTCACCAGGCCGCCGTTGGCCAGCCCGACGAGCCCGCCGGTGAGGACCCCAAGGACGACGGCCGCGAGAGGCGCGGCGCCGGCGTTGATGGCGTAGGCCGTGATGACGCTGGCCAGCGCGATGTTGGAGGCGGCGGAGAGGTCGATGCCGCCGCTGATGATGACAAGCGTCATGCCGAGCGCGCCCAGGGCGACGATGACCGACTGGGTGGCGACGCTCTTGAAATTGG
This sequence comes from Candidatus Aminicenantota bacterium, assembly GCA_011048485.1. Classification (GTDB taxonomy): domain Bacteria; phylum Acidobacteriota; class Aminicenantia; order Aminicenantales; family Saccharicenantaceae; genus RBG-16-66-30. The sequence continues at coordinate 6,840 of DSDX01000311.1, forward strand.
CCGCCCTCAGGAACCGCCCCTGGACCTCGGGAATCAGGGCGAACAGGGCGATGACCAGGATGAGCCCGATGAAGGGACCGAAGACGTTGAGGGCTCGGCTGACCCCGGCCTGACGGCGGCGGCTCATGACGGGCTCCTTTCGTCCGTCCGCTCCTGGCCCGAGGTCCGGCCCATCGTGGCGGCCGCCATCAGCCCGGCGGCGTCCCACGCGGAGGCCGGCCTGGCTTCGACCATCGCCCCGCGGTGGAAGACCGCGATGCGGTCGCAGATCCCGAGCAGCTCGGGCAGGTAGGAGCTGACGAAGAGGACGGCCTTGCCCTCGCGGGCCAGTTCGCCGATCCACTCGTAGATCTGGCTCTTGCTGACGACGTCGATGCCCCGCGTCGGCTCGTCGAGCAGCAGGACCGAGGCTTTCTGGTGCAGCAGCCGGGCCAAGGCGACCTTTTGCTGGTTGCCCCCGGACAGGTCGCGGACGGTCTGGCCCGGGCCCTTGGCCTTGATGGCAAGCTTCCCGATCCAGCCGGCGACGGAACGGCGCTGCCGGGCCACGTCGAGGAGGCCGTGCCGGCGGTAGGGCCCGAGATCGCTCAGGGTCATGTTGTCGGCGACGGACAAGGCCAGGGCCAGGCCCTCCCCCTGTCTGTCCTCGCTGAGGAGGCCGAGACCGCGCCGGATCGCCCCCCAGGGTTTGAGCCCGGCCAGAACGGCGCCGGAGACGACGGCCGCGCCGCCCTCGATCTCGTCGAGCCCGAAGACCGCCCTCAATAGCTCCGTCCGGCCCGCGCCGACGAGGCCGGCGATGCCGAGGATCTCGCCGCGCGACAGGGACATCGTGACCGGCGCCGCCATCCGGGCCCCTTTCAGCCGGTCCAGGGACAAGATCGGCCCGCCGACCGCGTGTTCGACCCGGGGGAAGAGCCGGGTGATGGTCCGGCCGACCATGAGCTCGATGAGGTCCTCGAGGGCGGTCCCCTCCATCGTCCCCGAGCCGACGCTCCGGCCGTCCCGCAGGACGGTGTAGGAGTCGGCCACGCGCTGGACCTCCTCGAGGAAATGGCTGATGTAGACGACGCCGACATCCTGGGCCTTGAGGCCGCGGACGATCTCGAACAGGCGCTGGCTGTCCTCCTGGCTGAGCGAGCTCGTCGGCTCGTCCATGACCAGGATGCGCGACCTGTTGACCAGGGCCCGGGCGATCTCGACGAGCTGCTTGGCCCCGATGCTGAGCCGTCCGACGGGGACGTCGGGCGAGATCTCGGGGTGGCGGACGAGCTCCAGGACCTCCCGGACCTTCCCGCGCATGGCCTTGCGGTCGAGCCAGCCGGCGGCGCGGACCTCCCGGCCGAGCATGATGTTCTCTTCGACCGTCAGGTGGGGGGCCAGGGTGAGCTCCTGGTAGATCATGGACACGCCGGAGCGCAGGCCGTCACCGGGTCCCGACGGGGCGTAGGGCCGGCCGTCGATCTCCATCCGGCCGGCGTCGGGCGCGACGGCCCCGCTGAGGATCTTCATCATCGTGCTCTTGCCGGCGCCGTTCTCCCCGATCAGGGCGTGGACCTCGCCCCGGGCGAGCTCGAAGCCGACGTCGTCAAGGGCCACGGTCGCGCCGAACCGCTTGGTCACCCCGGTCATGCGGAGGACGGGGGACGCGGCGGCGACGGCGCTCATCAGTCGTCGATGGCGGTGGGGCCGGGCGTGAGGAGGGCCTTGATCTCGGGCGTGTCCATGTTCTCCCGGGTGGCCAGAACGACCCCGGTGTCGATGACCTTCTCGACGGGCTCCCCGCGGAGGTGGGCGACCATGGTCTTGACGCCGAGATAACCCATCTTGTCCGGGTCCTGGAGGACGAGCCCTTGGATCTCGCCGTCCCGGAGCCCCTGGACGAGCTTGGGCGAGCTGTCGAAGCCGACGAAGACGACCCGGCCCGCCAGGCGGGATTCCTGGAGCGCCCGGAGCGTCCCGAACGTGCTCGACTCGTTGGGCGTGAAGACGCCGTCGACGTCGGGGAAGCGGCTGATCAGGTTCTCCGCCAGCTGGTAGGCCGTCTCGGTGGTCGCGCCGGCGTACTGGTCCTTGACCAGGAGCTCGATCGCCGGGAACTCGGCGGTGACGGTGTCGTAGAACCCGGCCTCCCTCTGGACGGTGCTGGCCGAACCTTCCTGATAGCGGATCAGGAAGATCCGCCCCTGGCCGCCGAGGAGGCCGCCCAGGCGCCGGGCGGCCAGCACGCCGCCCTGGTAGTTGTCCGTGGCGACATAGCTCGTGAAATCGCCGCCCTGCAAGGCCGAATCGATGATGACGACCGGGATGCCCTCCCGGACGGCGTCCCGGACGGGCCGCATGAGGGCCCGGTCGTCAAGCGGCGCCAGGACGATGCCGTCGACGCCGCGGCTGATGAAGTCCTCGACGACCGTGATCTGCTGGGCCCGGTCATCCTCCTTCTGCGGGCCCTTCCAGTAGATCTCGACCCCGAGCTCTCGGGCGGCCCGGTCCGCGCCGGCGTGGATCGACTTCCAGAACTCGTGCGTCGTGCCCTTGGGAATGACGGCGATGGTGACCGTCTCGGCGCCGGGCGGGCCGGAGGCCCTCTCGGCGCAGGCCGCCAGCGCGAGCGCCGCGCCGAAGGCGATTAGCAGGGTTGTCGAGGGGAGGGATCTCATGGCCTCAGTATACCCAGAAGGCCCGAGACCGTCAAAGTGGCCGCCGAAAAAACAGGGGGGAACCACCTTCGGGGGAAACCGCGAAGGTGATTCCCCGTCCGCGCCGGGAACGGACGTCCCCGGCGTCCGTCGTCGGTACGAGAGGCGCTAGGCCTTCTTCAGGATGGGCATCCCGGTCTTGGTCGTCTCCTGGACGGTGTAGCCGAACGGGACGGCATCCAGGGCGCCCGGCCGCACGTCGCGGGCGAAGAAGTAGATCGTCTGCTTGCGGCCGCCCTTGAGAAGGACCTCCTTCGAATGCAGGTAGTAGCTGACGCCTCTCGAGTTCTTGAATTCGTAAGCCATGTCTATGACCTCCCTGAGGAATTACGAACGTCGCTGGCGGCGACTCGACGATTGAGTCCCCTTGGAAATGATAATACTCCTGTCCGCCTGGTTCAACTATTATTTGAAATCCCGCCTGATGTCAAGGCCGGGGCGCAAGGAGGGCCGGTCCGCCTTCATTGGATGAAATCGACCGGGGGCGGCATGTCGGAGGGGATGATCGTCCCGTAGGAGTCCTCATAGCGCTTGATGTTGGCCTGGAGGGCCTCCAGAAAGCGCTTGGCGTGGGCCGGGCTGACGATGATGCGGGCCACGAGCTTGCCGAACGGCCCGTCGGGGAAGAGGAAGGCGAAGTCGAACAGGAACTCCTCCCGCGAGTGGCGGATCGCGGCCAGGCTGGCGTACTGGCCCAGGGCGATGTGCTCGTCGACCTTGATCTCGACTTTCTTCGGGTCCGTCTTCTGGTCCATATTCCCTCTCCCGGACAGGATAACATCCCCATTGTGAGGGCAAGCGGGAGGAAAATCAAGCGGCTCGAAGGGCGGGAAAAGGGCCCGGAAAAAATCTAAAAAAAACCCTTTACAAAGGTCCGGCCGGTGCTATAATGATAATGGCTTTCTTGCGCGGGCTGGAGAAAGCCCCCACCTTTTTGGTTCCCATCATCAACCCCCCTTTTGCTGACAACAGCCCGCACTTCTCCGGCACACCGGACACGGTGTGTGAAATATCAGCTTCTTCGGGGGATCTCGGAGCGGCGTAAGGCCCGCTCGGCAGGAGAGGTTGTGTGCCCGGGGCAGGGCCGGGCCCCGTCAATCCGTATAGGAGAGGATCGTCCTCAGGACGGCGGCCTCGCAGACCTTGCAGAAGGGCTTCCTGCCCCGCGAGAACATCAGGCAATCGATCTCGGGACGGTAGAGCCCCTTGGCCGCATAGCCGGCCCCTTCGAACGCGCCGACCTTGCCCCGGTACGCGCTCGCCTTCAGGAAGGCGTCGACCTTGTCCGCCTGCTCGCGGGACATCCGTTCCGATTCCTCCTCGGCCCGGGCGATCTCGGCCGCGGGCCCCCCTTCCCTCTTCAGCCGGGCGATCCTCTCGTTCATCTCTCGTCGGCTCTTTTGATAGGCTTTGCCCAGGTCGTCGAAGGCCGTTTTTTCCCAGGGCGTCGGAACGGCGATGCCGGGGCTCGCGAGGGCTTTCCACTTCAGGGCGTCCGGGTCGAGCAGGGCCGTGATGTTCGGCTCGGCCGGCTCGACGCCGGCCGGATAGAACTCGTTGTAAGCCACGTCGGAGGTGTAATACTCGTCGGCCAGGCCGGTGAAGGAGTGGCCGAACTCGTGGAGGAACAGATACTCGGTCCACGGGTTGTCGGCGGTGAAGGTGCAGTAGAGGTTGTAGATCCCCCCGCCGCCGTAGCGCGCGTGGTTGACCATGATGACCAGGGCGTCGTACGGGACATGGGCGGCGATGTCGCGCAGGCTCCGGTTGTTCTCGGTCAGGAGGTAGCGCTCGGAGCCGAGCGAGTCGAAGGTCGCGTCGAGGGCGGTCGACTTGTACGACCCGTGGCTCGGCTCGTCGCAACCGCTCTCTCCCGAGGGCTTGAAGACGCCGCGGATATTGAACCGGTCGCGGTGCGACTTGTAGGGCTCGAACCCCAGGAAGAAGCCGGTGAAGCGGGCCAGGTCGGCTTCGAACTTGCCCTCCTCGGCCGCGGTGTAGCCCTCGGCGATGACGGCGATGTCGACCTTGCGGCCCGGCTCGCCCGACCGGACGGACTCGACGACCTTGACCCCGGGGATAGGGCGCTCCCGGATGATGGACGCGTCCGCCGGGTCGATCGTCCGCGTCCAGACCGTCCGGAAGACGTTCTCCCGGTCCCGGGCCTCGATCGCAAAGCGGACCGGCTTCTTGGGGACCGGCAGGAGGGCGGATTCGTGGTAGGTCCGGGGCACGCCCGCGACGCCGTCGTCCGAGGTCTTGTATTCCCCGAAATAGCTGTCGAATCCCTGGCTGAAGATGAGCTTGCCGCTGGCCTCGTCGTAGACCTTGACGGCGTAACGGCCGAGGCCGAACAGGTCGACGAGACGGCCCCGGGGGCCGGCCCAGGCGCCCTGGTCGTACATCCGGTCCACGGCGAAGACCTCCCCGGCCGCGCTGCCGGTGTGGTAGTAATCGACGCGGAGGGTCCGGTCGACGAACCAGGTCTCGAAATCCGGGCCCTTCTGGCCCCGGGCGCAGCCGGCGACGGCGACGGCCAGGATGACGACGGCGACGGATCTCTTCATGGCCTCCTCCCTCACACCGGCCTGACCATCCGCCCGGCCGTCTCCTTGAGGATCTTGAAGGCGGCGGCGGCGGTGATGGCCGCGGGGTCGCGCGGCGGGTTCAGCTCGACGATGTCCAAGCCGACGATCCGGCCCTTCAGCGATTGGATGACCTGGAGGGCCTGCCGGGTCGACAGGCCGCCCGGCTCGTGGTGGGCGACGCCCGGGGCGAAGGCCGGATCGAGCGCGTCCAGGTCGAACGAGATGTAGACGGGATGGGCGAAACGCAGATGGAGAGGGTCTTGGATGTCCTTCATCTCGACCATGCGGACGCCGCTCTTGAGGGCCTTGGCCCGATGGGCGGCCGTGACGGCCCGGACGCCGACCTGGACGATGCCCGCGGCCAGCCCGTCCTCGACGATCCGGGCGAAGGGGCAGGCGTGCGATAGGCGATCGCCGTAGAGATCATCGTAGAGGTCCGGATGGGCGTCGAAGTGGAGGATCTCGAGGGGCTTGAAGGCCCGGGCAAAGGCCTTGAGCACGGGATAGGTGATGGAATGATCGCCACCGAGGACGATGGGCGCGGCGCCTTTGTCCAGGATCCCGGCCACGCCCTTCTCGATCAGGGCTAAGGATTTGTCCGGGTCGCCGGACGTGTCGACGTCCCCGACGTCGACCAGGACCGTATCCTCCTCGAGGTTGACCCCGAGCTCGGTCCAGGCGCAGTAGCACTTGCCGGTGGACACCCGCCGGATGGCGGCCGGGCCCCCGGCGGCGCCGCGAAGGTAGCTCGACTTCTCGTCGAAGGGGACGCCCAGGACGGCGATCTTGTAATCGGGATGCTCGGACACCAGCTTCGCGGCCCCGCCGAAATCGGACATCGTCGGCCTCCTCGGATTCGGTTGGCCCGATTATACCGGATTCGGCCCGGCGCCCCAAGGGGAGCGAGAGGCAAGGCCCTGAGCGAAGCCGACGAGAGAATCGCCGGGAACCGGGAGTTGGGCTGAAAAAGAGGGGGGAGAAGGATCCTCCTTCTCCCTTTCCACAACCTTGGCACCGCCTCTTGCGAGGCCGTCGCGCCGGCGAGGCTGCGACAGGCCCCAGCATCCCACGGGCCTCCCCGGGGGGGAATCGCCGGCGGCGGTGATAAACGCGATGATATCGCGGCCGTTCTCTCACCCCCAAAGGCTAGCCGGCCGCCCGAGTTGACTTCGGGCCGCGCTTCCATACAATAGGGCCGATGGCCGACGCGATCCGGATCGAGGACCTCCGCAAGAGCTTCCGGCTCGGGTTCATCCCCAAGACCCGGGAGATCCTCAAAGGCATCACCTTCTCCGTCCGCGAGGGCGAGACCTTCGGCTACCTCGGCCCGAACGGCGCCGGCAAGACGACGACCATCAAGTGCCTGCTGGGCCTCATCCGCCCCGACGCCGGGTCGATCGCCATCTTCGGGCGGCCCCACGCCTCGCCCGGGTCCCGGGCACCGCTCGGCTTCCTGCCGGAGAACCCCTACTTCTACGACTACCTCACGGCCCGGGAGTTCCTGGCCTTCACCGGCGACCTGTTCGGGCTCGGGCGGGCGGAGCAGGGCGAGCGCATCCCCCGGCTCCTCGAGCTCGTCGGCCTCGCGCGGGCCGCCGACCTGCCCCTCCGGAAATACTCCCGGGGCATGCTCCAGCGGGCCGGCCTGGCCCAGGCCCTGATCAACGACCCCAAGCTCGTCGTCCTCGACGAGCCCCTCGGGGGCATGGACCCTCTCGGCCGCAAGGAGATCCGCGACATCATCGTCCGCTTCAAGGACGAGGGCAAGACCGTCTTCTTCACCTCGCACATCCTCCAGGACATCGAGATGATCTGCGACCGCGTGGCCATCATCGTCGGCGGCCGCATCGTCAAGGAGGGCAGTCTGCGCGACCTCATCTCGGAGAAGGTCCTGTTCACGGAGGTGACCGTCTCGGGCCTGCCGCCGGCGGCGTTCGAAGGGCTCGGCGAGAGCGTCTCGACCCGGGGCGACCGGGTCCTCCTCAAGGTCTACGACGAGGCCCGGGTCGACGAGGTCGTCGGCCTCGTCCACGACCGCAAGGGCCGGCTCGTCTCCCTCAGCCCGAGGACGGAAACCCTCGAGGACATCTTCGTCGACACGGTGACCCGCACATGAAGAGGATCGGGGCCATCGCCGGGATCACGTTCAAGGAGGCCAAGCGCGACCGCATCCTCTACCTGCTGTTCTTCTTCGCCGCCCTGGGCATCGTCGCCTCGCGGGTCCTGGCCATCCTGACCGTGGGCGACAGGGTCAAGATCATCAAGGACGTGGGCCTGGCCTCGATCGCCGTCTTCGGCGTCCTCATGGCCATCCTCATCGGCACCGGCCTCGTCTACAAGGAGATCGACAAGAAGACGATCTTCACCCTCCTGGCCAAGCCCCTCCACCGGGCCGAGTTTATCCTGGGCAAGTTCCTCGGCCTCGTCCTGACGCTCTTCGTCATGACCGCAGCCATGACCGTGATCTTCCTGGCCATCGTCTACGCCCACACGCTCCAGGTCGAGGGCCGCCTCCTCGTCGCCGTCGCCTACATCTTCCTCGAGCTCGTCCTCATCACCGCCGTGGCCATCCTCTTTTCGTCCTTCTCGACGCCCATCCTCAGCTCTCTGTTCGCCCTGGCCTTCTATCTCATCGGGCACCTGTCGTGGGGCCTCGAGCTCATCATCAAGAAAATGGCCCCGGGGACGGGCCGGACCCTGGTCCGGATCCTCTATCTGGTCCTGCCCGACCTCGAGAACTTCAACTTCAAGACGGAGGTCGTGCACGGCCTGCCCATCCCGCCCGGGATCTATGTCTCGTCCGTCCTCTACGGCGTCTGCTACACGGCCTTCATCCTGGGCCTGGCCGTGCTCGTCTTCAGGCGCCGGGATTTCGTCTGAGCATCGATGAAAACGCCGCTTTCCTCCGCCGGCCGCCAAGGCACGGCCACGATCCTCCTGATCGTCTTCCTCCTGGCCGCGGCGGCCGGGCTCGTGGGCCTCAAGGCGGCGACGGACAGGATCGTCCGCGAGGAGTTGCCCGGCTCGTCCATCATCTACATCCCGTCGGGCAAGTTCCTGAAATACGCGACGTTCGGCTTCCGCGGCCTGGCCGCCGACCTCATCTATCTCTGGGCCATCCAATACTACTCGACGCCGACGATCGACGACCGTTTCGACCACCTCGACCACATCTTCGCCATCATCAACGAGCTCGACCCCCGCTATCAGGACCCCTACGAGGTCGGGGCCCTGATCGCCGTCCAGGAGGCGCGCAACGTCGGGGCCGCCTTCGCCATCCTCGACCGGGGCGCGGCCAACAATTCCGACCAATGGATCTACCCGTTCAACGCCGGCCACATCGCCCTGATGACGATCAAGGACTACGCCCTGGCCGAGACCTACTTCGAGAGGACGATGAAGATCCCCGGGGCCCCCGACTTCGTCGAGAGGCTCAGGGCCAACGCCATTTTCAAGAAGGGCGACCTCGGGACCTCCTGGGAGACCTGGCTCGACATCTACGAACGGGCCGCGGACGAGAGAACCAAGAAGATCGCTTCCAACCACCTCTATAACGTCAAGGCGACCATCGACCGGACGGCCCTCGAGGCGGCGGTCGCGGCCTACCGCGAGCGCTTCGGCCGGCCGCCGGCCGACCTCGACGCCCTGGCCCGGACCGGGCTCGTCCGCGAGGTGCCCAAGGACCTCGACGGCAAGGACTACGTCTATGACCCGGAAACGGGCCGGGTGAGGACGGCGATCAGCCCATGGAGACGCTGACCCTCGTCCTCGTCGCCGTCGCCGGCCTGGTCCTCGGCAGCTTCTTCAACGTCGTCATCTACCGGCTGCCGCGCGGGCTGAACCTGGCCCGCCCGGCCTCGTCCTGCCCCGGATGCGGCGCCCGCATCAAACCCTACGACAACATCCCCGTCCTTTCCTACGTCGTGCTTCGCGGCCGCTGCCGCGGGTGCGGCGCGCCGATCTCCCCCGTCTACCCGGCCGTCGAGGCCCTGACCGCGGCCGGCTTCGTGCTGGTCTACCTCCACGCGGGCCGCGCGCTCGGGCCGGAGTTCTTCGCCGGCTGTCTCTTCACCAGCGCTCTCATCGTCCTGGGCTTCATCGACGCCCGCCACCAGATCCTCCCCGACGCCATCACCCTGCCCGGTCTCGTCCTGGCCCTGGCCTACGCGCTCGTCCGCGACGATCTGAGCTTCCGCGCCGCCCTGCTGGGGGCGGTCGTGGGAGCGGGATTCCTGCTCCTCGTCTACGGCGCTTACCGGCTTGTGCGCAAAAAGGAAGGGCTGGGCATGGGTGACGTGACCATGATGCTCATGGTCGGCGCCTACCTCGGGACGGCCCGGACGCTCTTGGTCCTCATCCTGGCCTCGTTCACGGGGGCGGTCTTCGGGGTCTATCTCATCGCCCGCAGGGGCAAGGACGTCCAATTCGCCCTGCCCTTCGGGACCTTCATCGCCCCCGCGGCCTTCGCGGCCATGCTCTGGGGGGAGGCTATCGTCCGGGCCTATCTCGGGCTCTACCGGCGCTAGGCCTTCGGGCCTCGGGCCCGGGGAC
>DSDX01000395.1 GCA_011048485.1 Candidatus Aminicenantota bacterium
GCCAGGGCGCCGTGCCCGATCTCGCGGCGGCCCGGGCCCCGGAGAAAGCCGACCTCGCCGACCGAGAAGGGCGGGAAGTTGTAGTGGAGCATGAACCTCTTCTTGGATTCCTCGCCCAGGCTGTCAAGCCTCTGGGCGTCCTCGAACGTGCCCAGCGTGACCGTGGCCAGGGCTTGGGTCTCGCCTCGGGTGAACAGGGCCGAGCCGTGGGTCCGGGTCAGAAGCCCGACCTCGGCCGTGATCGGTCGGATGTCGTCGAAGCCGCGGCCGTCGGTCCGGAGCTTCTTCTCCAGGACGAGGCGGCGGAAGAGCTTCTCCTCGAGCTTGGCGAACAGGCCTTTCAGCTCGAGCCTGTCCTCGGGCTTGTCCTCGGGGGCCTCGGCCAGGACGGCCTCGCGCACGCCCGCCAGGGCGGCTTCGCTGGCCTTTTTGCCCCGGACCTGCATGGCTTCGAGCAGGGCGGGGCCGTGCGCCTCCTCGATCCGGGCCAGCTTTTCGGCGTCGACGGCCTTTGGCGTGAACTCGCGCTTCCGGATGTCGAGGCTCGCGAAGAGGTCCTTTTGGGCCCGGATGATCCTGAGATTCTCCTCGTGGGCCAGGGCCAGGGCCTCGAGGACCTTCTCCTCGTCGATCTCCTGGGCGCCGGCCTCGATCATGATGATGCCGTTCTCGTTGCTGACGACGGTCAGGTTCAGGGGGCTCCGGTCGAGCTCGTGGTCGGTCGGATTGACGACGTAGGCCCCGTCGACGATCCCGACCTTGACCGCGCCGAGGGGCGTCGTGAACGGGATGTCCGAGAAATAGAGGGCGGCGGAGGCGCCGATGACGCCGAGCGTGTCCGGTTCGCTCTCGAGGTCGGCCGAGAGGAGCAGGCCGACGATCTGGGTGTCGAAGAAGTAGCCCTCGGGAAAGAGGGGCCGGATGGGGCGGTCGATCTGGCGGGCCATGAGGATCTCGCGTTCCGAGGGCCGGCCCTCGCGCTTGAAGAAGCCGCCGGGGATCTTGCCCGCGGCGTAGGTGTTCTCCCGGTAGTCGACGATGAGGGGAAGGAAATCCTTGCCCTCTTTCAGCTCCTTGCGGGAGGTCGCCGCGACGAACATCATCGTGTCGCCGTAGCGGAGCAGGGCCGAGCCGTCGGCCTGCTTGGCGACCTTGCCGATCTCGATGCTGAGGGTTCTCTTGTTGATCTCTAGACGGATAGTATGTGACATGGGGGTTCCTTTGCGAGGCGGGGCCTACTTGCGCAGGCCGAGCTTGCGGATGAGCTTTTCGTAGCGGCCGACATCTTGGTTCTTGATGTACTCGAGGAGCCGCTTTCTCCGGCCGACCAGCTTCATGAGGCCGGCCCGGGAGTGGAAGTCCTTCTTGTGGTCGCCGAAGTGTTTGACGAGCAGGTTGATCCGCTCCGTCAGCAAGGCGACCTGGACCTCAGGCGATCCCGAATCGACGGGATGGGCCTGATTGTCCTTGACAATCTTCGTCTTCTGTTCCTTGCTGATCACGCTTGTCTGTTCTCCTGATTATTTTTCCGGGATATTCTAACAGAAACGGAGCTGAAAGACAACACAATCTTGGATTTGCGGGCCGGGGGAGAGGGGACGGTCCGCGGATCAGGAGGACAGGGCCTTCTTGCGGGCCAGGAGCTGGCGCGCGTACGTCGAATCGAGGCCGCCCTGCTTGTCCCGGCACTCGGCCAGCTTGGCCTCGATCTCGGCCAGGGTCAGGGCGTTCATTTTCTTCCTTTTCGGCGTCGTTTCCTGCTTTTCGTCGGCCATTCGCTTCGGTCCTTTCGGGATGTCCAGCGGGCGCCGTCTCGGGCCCGGGAGCGCTAATCTACCAGAATCCCCCGGGGAAGGCAAATCGCCCCGACGGCGTGACGAGCGGGGCCCGTTTACTCGCGGTCGATCTTGAGCTATCATGAGCGGGACATGACCAAAATGGATCGGAGAGCGTTCATCCGGGGCGCCCTGAGAACGGCGGCCGCGGCCTCCGCCGGAGGCGCGGGCCTGCTGCTCAAGGGGTGCTCCAAGGGCAAGGACCTCGATCTGCTCATCGCCGGGGGCACGGTCTACGACGGTTCGGGAGGACCCCCCGTGAGGGCGGACGTGGGCCTCGCGGATGGGGCCATCCGGGCCATCGGACGGATCCGCCGGTCCCGGGCCGAGGCCGTCATCGAGGCCGAAGGCCTGGCGGTCTGCCCCGGATTCATCGATGTCCACGACCATACCGACATCGGCTTGCTCGTCAATCCCCGGGCTGAGAGCGCGGTTCGCCAGGGCGTGACCACCCTCATCAGCGGCCAGTGCGGCGGCTCGCCCTTCCCGCTCACCGACGAGGAGGCCGCGGAGATGGGCCGAAGGCTGGCCAAGGAGTACGGTCTGGAGGCGGATTGGCGCGACATCCGGGGCTTCCTGGCCCGTCTCGAGCGGACCGGCGCCGCCGTCAACTACGCCACGTTCGTCGGCCATGGCACGGTCCGGGCCGCCGCCATGGGCTACGGCGACCGGCCGGCGTCCGAAGCGGAGATGGCGAAGATGAAGGCCCTGGTGGCCGAAGCCATGGCCGGCGGGGCGCTGGGCCTGTCTTCGGGCCTCGAGTACACGCCGGGCAGCTTCGCCCCGACGGAAGAGCTCATCGAGCTCAGCCGGGTGGCCGCCCTGGCGGGAGGGGTCTACGCGACCCACATGCGCGACGAGGAGGCGGGCGTGCTCGAAGCTGTCGACGAGGCCCTGCGGATCGCCGCCGAAGCGCCCATCCGGCTCCAGATCTCCCACCTCAAGATCGGCGAGGCCGTCAATTGGCCGAAGATCGGCCCGCTCCTGGCCAAGGTCGATGGCGCTCGGGCCGCCGGCGTCGAACTCCGGTGCGACCGCTATCCGTACATCGCCGGGGCGACCGGCCTGAGCCTCCTGTTCCCGATGTGGTCGCGGGAGGGCGTCGGCGACGACTTCGTCGCCCGGCTCAAGGATCCCACGCTCGACGCGCGCCTCCGGGAGGCCCTGGCCGACCAGGAAAAGCGCTATGGCACCTGGGACAAGGTCCTTATCTCGGCAGTGGCCACGGAGGCGAACCGGGTTTTCGAGGGCCGGAGCGTGCTCGAGGGCTCGCGAGCCGTCGGGAAGCCGCCCTACGAGTTCATGCGCGATCTCCTCATCGAGGAGTTGGGGCGCGTGGGGATGATCAGTTTCTATGGCGATGAGAGCGTTCTCAAGCGCATCCTGGCCCATCCCCTCGTCGGCGTCGGCGCCGACAGCGAGGCGGTCGCGCCCTATGGCCCCCTGAGCGAGGGCCGGCCTCATCCCCGGTATTACGGGACTTTCCCGCGCGTCCTGGGGAGGTATGTCCGCGAGGAGAAGCTGATGCCCCTCGAGGAGATGATCAGGAAGATGACCTCCATGCCGGCCGATCATATGGGCTTCGTCCGCCGGGGCCGGCTCAAGATCGGCTGGGCGGCCGATATCTGCCTGTTCGACCCGGACCGGGTCGTCGACAAAGCGACCTTCAAGGAGCCCGCGGCCTACCCCGAGGGGATCCCCAAAGTCATCGTCAACGGCCGGGTCGTCGTCGACGAAGGGACCCACACGGGCGAGCTCCCTGGGAGGATCCTGAGGAAGAACGCTCAGGGTTCCGTGGCATGAGCGGCTCCGCCGGGCCGCAGTTCCGTTGGCTTGCCGCGGCTGTGGCCGCGCTCCTCGCCTGTTTCGGTGCGTTCACGGGCGGCGCCCAGGAACGGGCCGAGATACCGGCTCCGGTCGTCCGTCTGGCTTACCGTTCCCTCCAACCGGGCGAACCGCTGCTCGTCCTTCTCGAATCCGCGAGCACCGTCCGGTCGGCCGCGGTGACGTTCCTCGACCGGACCGCGGAGCTGAGGCCGGCGCCGGACGGCGGGGGCGTCTTCGCCTTTCTCGGGATCGACCTCCAGACCAAGCCGGGCGCTCACGCGCTGATCGTCAAGGTCGTCAAGACCGACGGGACCGTCGAACGCGTCGAGAAAGAGCTTCTCGTGGTCGACAAGGACTTTCCTTCGACCAAGCTCACGCTCAAGGCCGAATACGTGACGCCACCGGCGTCGGTCCTGGGCCGGATCAAGCGGGAGTCCGAGCTCATCGCCCTGGCGATGAGCGTGGTCACGCCGGAGTGGCTGGGCGACGGGCCGTTCGCGCTCCCTCATGTCGCCCCGTCCTGGTCCAACTTCGGCCAGAGACGGCTCAACAACAACGTCCTGCAGTCGCTCCACACCGGGCTCGACCTTCGGGTCCCGTTCGGCGAATCCATCAAGGCGACCAACGCCGGCCGGGTGGCCATGGCCAGCGATCTCTATATGGGCGGCAAGACCGTCATCATCGACCACGGCCTGGGCGTCTTCAGTTCCTACGGCCACCTGTCGGAGCTGCTCGTCAAGAGGGGAGAGGCCGTGACGAAGGGCCAGACGGTCGGCCTGTGCGGTTCGACGGGCCGGTCGACCGGACCTCACCTCCACTGGGCCTTCAAGATCCTCGGGGCCCGGGTCGATCCCGAAGCCATGCTCCGCCTGCCTCTCTGAGCTGGACGATCCGCAGGGACGCAGGTCCTCTCGAGAGGTCAGAGGATCCCAAGACCGGCCTTAGAGTTCTCCGGGCGAGCCGGGACCTTCTCTCCGGCTTCGGATGGAACAAATACGGCTTGCGCTCCGTATGGAAATGAGAATAAACTGCCAATCCGATGAGCATCGAAGTCAAGGACCTGAGCTTTCGTTACGGACGGATCACGGCCCTTGACGGCGTGAGCATGAAGCTCGAGGAGGGGGCCGTAGGCCTGCTCGGGCCGAACGGGGCCGGCAAGAGCACCCTCCTGCGTATCCTCCTCGGCTTCCTCGTCCCGGAGCGCGGCGAGGGCAAGGTCCTGGGTTACGACATCCGCCGCGAGCAGGCCCTGATCCGCCGCGCGGTCGGCTACATGCCCGAGAGCGACTGCTTCATAGCCGGCATGGACGCCGTGACCTTCACCTCCTATTTCGGGGAGCTCTCGGGCATGCCCCGTCAGGAGGCCATGAAGCGGGCCCATGAGGTCCTCTACTATGTCGGGCTCGGCGAGGCCCGCTACAGGCTCCTCGACACCTATTCCGCGGGCATGAAACAGAGGCTCAAGCTGGCCCAGGCGCTCGTCCACGATCCGAAGATCCTGTTCCTCGACGAGCCGACCTCGAACCTCGACCCGACGGGACGCGTGGAGATCCTCGAGCTCATCCGCGACATCTCCTCGAACAAGTCCATCCAAGTCCTCCTGTCCTCGCACATCCTCGACGACATCGAGGCGCTCTGCGAATCGGTGGTCATCCTGAAGCAGGGCCGACTCGCGGCCGAGGGGCGGATGGCCGATCTCAGGGCCATCCACTACAGCCTCTACGAGGTCCGGATCAAGGGTGACGGGGGTCCCTTCCGCGAGGATCTCGAAGGGTTGGGCGCCCGGGTCGACGAGACGGCCGACGGACTCGTCAAGATCTACATGCCCGAAGGGGGGGACCGCATGGACATCTTCCGGGCCGCCGTCCGGGCCGGCGTCCAGCTGCGCTCTTTCGTCAAGAGCCGGACCTCGCTCGAAGACCTCTTCGCCGGCGTCGTGGGAGTGGATTGATGGGCGCCACGGTCCGCGAAAAAGGCTACACCCATTGGGACGGAACCCTCGTCGAGCGACGGTTCCCCTGGTGGCCCATCACCCGGACGGGGATCCTGCTGGCCTTTCGCAAGAAGCGGTTCAAGCTGGTCTTCGCCGCCGCGTTCGTCCCGGCCTTCATTTTCCTCGTCGGGATCTACATCTCCGAGCGGCTCGAGGACTTCGAGAGGTTCCTGCAGGGGAGCGACCGCTTCCTCAATATCGGGCCGAAGTACTTCAGCACCTACTTCACCAACGACTCGCTCCTCTTTTTGATCGTCCTCGTCCTGGCCTACGGCGCCGGGGGGCTCATCGCCGACGACCTCAAGCACAGTTCCCTCCAGCTCTACTTCGCCCGTCCCCTGGTCAAGAGGGACTATCTCATCGGGAAGATGTCGGTCATCGCCTTCTTCGTCCTCATCCTGACGGCCCTGCCGGGACTCGTCCTCGTCGCCTTTAAGCTCGTTTTCGCGGGGAGCTTCAAGTTTTTCCTCCAATACCCCTGGCTGCCCCTGGCCATCGTCGGATACGCGGCGCTCCTGACCGTCTTCTTCGCCTTCTACGTCCTTCTGCTGTCCTCGGTCAGCAAGAACGCCCGCTATGTTATGGTCATGATCTTCGGCGTCTACATCTTCTCCAACGTCCTCTTCGGCATCCTCCGGGGCATTTTCAAGACCCCTTACATGGCCCTGTTCTCCGTCCCGGCCAATCTTCAGCAGGCGGGGGCTTTCCTCTTCGGCCAAAAGCTCCCCCACGCCGTGCCTGCGGTCTGGTCCTTCGCCGTCCTGGCGGGCCTCTGCCTCCTGGCGGCGGCCGTCCTCGACCGCAAGATCCGCGGCGTCGAGGTGATCCGATGACCGCCGTCATCGCCGCCTTCCATCTGTCCAAGTGGTACGGCAACGTCTTGGGCCTCAATGACGTCAGCCTCGACATCGAGGAGGGCGTCACCGGGCTTCTCGGCCCCAACGGCGCCGGCAAGTCGACTTTCATGAAGCTGATCACGGGTCAGATGAAGCCGGCCCTCGGAACCGTGACCGTCCGCGGACGGAAGACCTGGAACGATCCGTCGGTCTTCCGGGAGATCGGCTATTGCCCCGAGCAGGACGTCTTCTATGAGGACGTCACGGGCTGGGAGTTCCTGACCGGGCTGCTCGGGTTCTATGGCTACGCCCGGCCCGCGATCGAGGAGCGGGCGGCCCGGGCCCTCGACATCGTCGATCTCACGGAGGTCAAGGACCGCCTCATCCGAGGCTATAGCCGGGGCATGCGGCAGAGGATCAAGTTCGCCCAGGCCATCGCCCACGACCCCGAAATCCTCATCCTCGACGAGCCGCTGAGCGGGCTCGATCCCCTGGGCAAGCGCAAGCTCATCCGGCTGATCAAGGGGCTCAGGGACCAGGGCCGCACCATCCTCGTCTCCAGCCATGTCCTGCCGGAGATCGAGGCCCTGACCTCGCGGATCGTGCTCATCCACCAGGGCAAGATCCTGGCCCAAGGAGACATCCCCTATGTCCGGGAGCTCATCGAGGCTCACCCCCATCAGATCTCGGTCCGGTCAAGCGACCCGCGGGCCCTGGCCGCGAGGTTCGTCGGCGACGTCTCCATCCAGAAGATGACCTTCGGGCCCGACGGCCGCACGCTCGTCGTCGAGACCCACCGCCGCGACGATTTTTTCGGGCGCCTGACCGGGGTCGTCCTCGAGGCCGGGATCGAGGTCGACGAGATCTCGTCGCCGGACGACAACCTCAAGTCGGTCTTCGAATACTTGGTGGGGAAGTGATATGACCGCCTCGAAATCCGTCGGCCGGACCTTCAAGTTCTTCGTCTTTCTCGGCCGCAGGACCGGCAAGACGCGCGTCTTCGCCGTCCTCGGGCTCATCCCCGTCGCCCTGGCCGTCGTCGTCAGGGTTTTCCTCCGCGGCCGGACCGGGCTCATGGCCGACGTTTCCACCGAGATCCTGATGGTCTTTTTCCTGCAGTTCTATATCGTCCTCCTGGCGCTCTTCTACGGCACGTCGGTCACGGCCGAGGAGGTCGAGAACCGCACCCTGTCCTATCTCATCACCCGGCCTCTGCCCAAGCCCGCCTTCGTCCTGGGCAAATTCGCGGCCTACGCGTTCGTCGTCTTCATGATGGTCGCGGTCAGCCTGGCCCTGTCCTACTTTGTCCTGAACGCGGCCCGGCTGGGCGAGCCGGGACTTTACGCGACCTTCCTCCGCTATCTGGGCGTCCTCGGGCTCGGCATCCTGGCCTATATGGCCTTCTTCACCTTTCTCGGAACGGTCCTCAAGCGGGCCATCATCGTCGGCCTCATGTTCGGCTTCGGCTGGGAGAACGTCATCCAGTATTTCCCCGGCTCGACGCAGAGGTTCTCCATCGTTCACTACCTGAAATCCCTGCTGCCCTATCACGCGGGGAGCGTCAGCGGGGGGAAGGGGGTGGCCCTTCTCCTTTTCCGGCTGGAGCCCACGGACCCGTTCCTGGCCGCCCTGGCCCTCGCGGCCATCACGGCCGTTCTCCTGGCCCTGGCGTGCGTGGTCTTCCGGACGAAGGAATACCTGTTCGAGGACTAGATCGCGGCCCTATCTCTTTTCCTCGGCGGGCTCATCCTTCTTGGGCTTCATGAGATCCCCGGCTTTGGCCTGGGCCAGGGCCCCCAGCTTGTCCAGGGTCTCCTGGGAGACGGTGAGAAAGAGCCTGGTGTGGTCGCGGCCCGACGAGATATCGAGCCCGTTTAAAAGCTCCCCGACGACCGGCTGTTCGGCCGCGAACATGGCGCCCAGGCTCTTGAAGCCGTTGAGCGCCGCGGCCAGATCGGCGTTCTGCTCCTCGGTCCCGCCGAGCGCCCGGATGTCGGCGGTGAGGCCGGACATTTTGGAATCGAAGGCCAGGACCACGGCGGTGACGCCCTCCAGGACCTTGAGCTGGGGGCTGGACTCGAGGGCCTTCTTGACGAGCTCCTGCGGCACGGCGAAGGCGCCCCAGACGATCGCGGACTGGTCGGCCTGATCGAGGACGGCGGCCATCCTGGCGTCCTTGGCCAGCGGCTCGGCTTTCTTCTGGTGGACATCGATGATGCCCTTGACGACGCTCTCGCTGCCGGCGACGATGTGCCCGGGATCGAGGAAAGCCGCCCGGGTCCTCTGGTTGCCCTCGGCGCCGTCGAGGTTGGCGTAGATGGTGACGCCGTTGTAGACCTCCTCCGTGACCTCGGGGGCCTTTTCCTTGATCAGTCCGAGGAGTTTGTCGCGATCGTAGGTCATGGCGATGATCAGGCCGCCCTCTTGGAGCCCCGCGGCCGTCGTCCCCTGGAGGCCCATGGCCATGTACGAGATGTCCGTCATCGGATCGACCCCGCTCATGGCCACGAACTCGTCGTATTTCGCCTTGGCCTCGGGCTGCTGGAGCGCTTTTTGGGCCGCCTCCGTCGCCATGGCCCGTTGAACGTCGATGGCTATGACCCCTATCGATCCCTGGGGCATAAGCTTGATCAAGGCCTCTCCCGCCGCGGCCCCGGACTTGACGCCGGCTTTCGGCGTGCAGGCCGCCAGGGCGGCGATCAAGAGGACCGTCATTCCTAAAGTCATCGCTCTTTTCATCGTCGGAACCTCCTCCATTCTCGGGTCTCGGGTTTTCCGCCGATCCCGATCATCTTCGGACTATATCACTATCGACGCCCTCTCGGCAACCGTCCTTCGGGCAGCCCCGGCAGGCCCACCAAAAGGCGAGACGCCTCGTCCGGCCGCCGTGTCGTGTTGCCGGGGACGGCGATTTAATGTATTTTGGAGGACTCCGGACCCCGATACGAGGCCCGGGACGGGAGACGTGCCAGATGCAGGACCGAGCCAACACTCCGGGAGAGATCGCGACGCCGCCCGGCCTCGACGGTCCCGGTCCGACGCCGCTCCAGCGGGTCCTCGGCGGGCGCCGCAGCATCCGCCGGTTCATGGACACGCCGGTCGAGCCGGCCAAGCTCAGGGCCTGCCTGGAGGCCGCCCGGATCGCGCCCTCGGCCCACAACGTCCAGCCTTGGCGGTTCATCGTCGTCGACGACCCGGTCCTCAAGGCGAAGCTGGCGCAAGAGGCCTTTGCGGGCATCTACCGCAGCTCGATGTTCGCCGCCAGGGCTCCGGTCATCCTGGTCATCCTGGCCCGGCCCGGCAAGGCCGCGGTGAGGCTGGGCTCGAGGATCCAGGGCGTCCCCTTCTATCTCCTCGACATCGGGATCGCCGGCGAGCACGTCGTGCTCCAGGCCGAGGAACTGGGGCTGGCCACATGCTGGATGGGCTGGTTCAACTATCGGAGGGCCCGCAAAGTCCTGGCCGTCCCCCGGGACTTCAAGCTTGTGGCCCTGATGCCGCTCGGCTACGCCGAGAAGCGACCGACCCGCGAGCCGCCGCGCCGCCCCTTCGAGGAGATCGTCGCCTTCAACAAGGCTCCCCGGGCGTGAAAGACCGAAGAATGCTCGTTTTCGTCGTCATCGCCCTGGCCGTCTACGGCCTGGTCAATCTCTATATCGGCCGTCGAGGCGCCCAGGCCCTGGCGTCTGTCCCCGGGGCCCGGACGGTCTTTCTCGTCATCTTCGTGGGTCTGGCCCTCCTCTTCCCCCTGGGGCGCATCATCATGGCTGTCGCCAAGGGGAAGCTCGCATCGGTTCTGGTCATCGTGGGGACGTTCCATCTGGGCGTGATGCTGTACGGCTTCATGGCCGTCCTGGCGGTCGATCTGGTCAGGCTCGCGAACGCCTTCGTGCCGTTCCTCCCGCGAGGCCTGTCCGCGGCCGGCGCGCGGACCGGGCCGGCCGTCTTCGGCGCCGTCGCCGGGGCCGTCGCCGTGACCTTGGCCGCCGGCGCGTGGAACGCCACCCGCCTGCGAACGGTCGATCTCGTCCTGCGCATACCCGGCCGGTCGGCCCAGGTGGAGAAGCTGACGGTCGTGGCGGCTTCGGATCTCCATCTGGGGACCCTGGTCGGGCCGGGGCGGCTCGCCAAGGTGGTCCGGCGGATCAACGCCCTGGAGCCGGACGTCGTCCTCTTCGCGGGGGACATCGTCGATGAGACCGTGACCGAAGAGATCGAGGCCAAGCTCGGCGGCATCATGGGGCGCCTCCGGGCGCCTCTGGGCCTCTACGCCTGTCCGGGGAACCACGAGTTCTACAGCGGCCTCGAAAGGAACTTGGCCTGCCTCGCGTCATGCGGCATCACGGTCCTCGAGGACGAGGCCGTCGAGGTGGGCGGCGCCTTCATCCTCGTCGGCAGAAGGGACCCCAGCTCGCTCGAACCTCAGGAAAAACGTCTGTCCATCGAGGGCGTCCTCAACGCGAGCGGACCGGCCTCGGACCTCCCCGTGATCGTCCTCGATCATCAGCCCATCGCGCTCGAGGAGGCCGAACGGGCCGGGGCGGCCCTCCAGATCTCGGGCCATACGCACGACGGGCAGGTCTTTCCCATCGGCCTCATCAACGGCCTGATCTACGAGCACAACTACGGCTATCTGCGCCAGGGCGGGACGCATGTCTATGTCACCAGCGGCGCCGGGACATGGGGGCCGCCGGTGCGGATCGGCAGCCGGGCCGAGATCGTCCGCATCGAGCTCTGCTTCGATCGGGCCCCCTGAGCCGGGGCTCCCGCTCGAGAGGGGATCGGGTTCTCCCTTCATTCCCGTTCCCCCCGGGAGTCACTCTGGAGAGAGGGGCATCCGGGAATCGGGAGAAGAACCGAAAAAAAGGGAGAAGGGCCTCGGCCATTCTCCCCGGCGCTGTTCGGGAACGAGGGCTACTTCTTGGCGGGCGGGGTCGCCGACTTGGACTGGTCGTAGCGCTTGACGATCTCCTCGGTGATGTCGATGGTCGGACTGGCCGTGACGACCCCGCTCGTGGCCGTGTCGAGGACGATCTCGAGACCGCGCTCCTTGGCCAGGGCCTCGATGATCGAGACCATCTCGACCCGGATCTTCTGGATGAGGTTGGCCGAGAGCTGGTTGATCTCCCTGGCCTGGTCCTCTTCGTAGCGCTTGCGCTCGGTCGTCTTCTTCTCGATGTCGGACTGCAGGCCCATGAGGGCCTCCTGGGTCATCGTCAGGCGCCCGGTATTCAGGCGGTTCTCGAGGAGCCGGATGGCGTCGTCCATCTTCTGGATGTCGGCCTTGATCTTCGCTTCGCGGTCCTGGAGCTGGCCCAGGGCCTTTTTACCCTCGAGGGACGTCTCGAACGCCCTCTGGGAGTTGATGATGGCGATCTTGGACACCTGCTGGGCGTACGCGGCCGCGACGACGGCCAGGACGAAGAGAACGACAAGGGGGGCTATGTTACGGACTCTATTCATGCGGGCCTCCTATGGTCCTAATCCTCATAACTCCCTTCCGCGAGGGAAGGATTCGCTATCTTACCATGTTCAGGCGATTTTTTTAAGTGTCTCGCCGACGAGATCGAGAGCCTTCAGGAGATAGCCCCGCTCGGGGCCGTAGCCGAAGCGCAGGTAGCCGTCGGTCTCGAAGTGGTCGCCGGGAACGACAAGCACGCTCTTCTCCCTGATCAGGCGCTCGACGAGATCGGTCGAGTTGATCCCCAGGGCGTACCGGGCGAAACAGATCGCGCCGGCCTCCGGCGGACAGAAGGCGAAGAGATCGCCGTGCCTCTCGAGCCAGGCGGCCAGAACGGGGAAATTGGCGTTGAGGATCGCCCGGGTGCGGGCCAGGATCCTCTCCCGCGTCCCCGGCGACAGCGCGATCGTGGCCAGCCGATCGCTCAGGGCCGAAGGGGAAATGGTCGTGTAATCGTGATAGGGCCAAGTCCTTTTGACGATCTCCTCGGGGCCGACGATCCAGCCGATGCGGAGCCCCGGCAGGCCGTAGGCCTTGGACAGGCCGTTGACGACGAGGGTCTTCTCCCAGCGGCCCCAAAAGCTCGGTGTCGCCCGGCCCGAGAGCTCGGCGCCCTGGTAGACCTCGTCGGCCAGGATCCAGGCCCCGGCGCCCGAGGCGAGCTCGACGATGCCGCTCATGGCCTCCGCGCTGAGGACCGCCCCGGTCGGATTGTTGGGATTGGTCAGGATGATGAGCTTCGTCCTGGGCGTGACAAGTTCCCTCAGCTCGTCGAGGTCGGGCTGCCAGCCCAGGCTCTCCCGGAGCCGGAAGGGCTTGACCTCGGCCCCGAAGGCCTTGAGAAGGCCGGCCATCTGCATGTAGTTCGGGAGCTCGAAGAGGACTTCGTCGCCTGGCTCGATGAGGCTCCACATGAGCAGGAAGTTGGCTTCCGACGACCCGGCCGTGGTCAGGATCTGCTCCAGTCCGACGCCCGGATAGAGGGCCGCGATCCTCTCTCGGAGCGGGATCGTGCCGTTCGTCTGGGTGTAGCCGAGTTCGACTTCGGTCAGCGCTTCGATCTCGGCCGGGGTCAGGAGCTCCTTGAGGTTCAGAGGGTGGACGCCGCTCTCCGACAGGTTATAGTCGACGACGTTCTCCCAGGTGGACTGCATGCGCTCCATTTTGAAGATGTCGATATGCATGGGACCTCTCTCGATAATGGGATCAGATCTCGACCTTGAAGGCGCCCTTGAGGGCGAAGCCGAAGGCGACCGAGAGGACGAGATAGGCGACAAGCCAATGAACGCGGAAACCGAAGGCCGTGAGGGTCTTGGCCGGGTAGAGGACCTCGACGGACCGGACCGGGCTCTCCTTCGGGAGCGGCGGCTCACCCGGATAGAGAAGCCGCTTCCAGAACGACCCCCGCGAGGCCAGGGCCGAGACCTTGGTCAGGGCTTGGCCGCCGACCGTCACGGATTTCTCGACGGCCTGGCCGCCCCCGCGAAGAACGAGCCGGCCCGTTCCCGGGGCCAAGGCCCTGATCCGCCAGACGATCTCGCGTTCGTCGGGGATGCGCACCGGGGGCGCGGTGATCTCCAGGCCGGGCGGTGTTTCGAGCTCCAAGCCGAGCCCGACCGGGTCGGCCGCGGCCTCGAGGCCGGCCTTGACCAGGGTCTCCTCGCCCGGACGGAGCGGGGCCCGGTCGAACCAGAGGCTGAGCTGGGCCAGGATGAGGACGAGTGGCACGATCATGACCGCCAGCGGCTTCAGGTTGGCGCCCATGTAGGCCAAGTTGGCCCTGAGCATGCCTCCCTGGGCGGCCAGGGTCACGCGCATATTGTCCTTGTACAGGCGCAGCTCGAGGAGATGGGCCTTGATCCGGTCCTTGGCCCGCCGGATGGCCGCCTGGTTCGAGGTCAGCTTGTAGACCCCGAGCATGAGCAGGGCCGTCAGGAGCGAGACGGCCGTCATCCCGAACCAGGGCGGCAGGCCCCTGAACGGCAGCAGGACGAGATCGACGACCCGGCCGAAGACGAGATTGACGACGGACATGGGCCTCAGCCGATGTATCCCAACCCCTTGAGTTTTTTCTTGATCTCGTCCTCGGAGTCGGCCTCCTCGATCCTGGCGATCTCCCGTTCGAGGCAGTGAGTGACGAACTCCTCGGCCGAGGAGTAGCCCGACAGCTTGGCGTATTTCGCGACCTTGTCGAGCAGGGCCTTGTCGATCTTGACTTTCGCGCTGGCCATGGCGATTGCTCCTTTCGCGGGCTATTCGAGGACGTTCCGGCCGATCATGTCCCCGGGCTTCTCGACGCCGAAGGCGCCGAGAACCGAAGCGGTCAGGTCCTCCAGGGCCGGGGCCTCGGCCGTGAAGGCGCGGTTGGCGAAGGCGATGCCCGGCAGAACGCCGGGGGCCGTCATATGGTCTCCGCTCCACCTCTGCGTGTTGTCCTCGATGATCTCCCGGGGGAAACCGCCGAGCGGCGACTGCCACGAGATCCGATAGCCGCGGTTGAAACCTAGGACGATGTCCGGTCCCGCGTCCCGGTTGGCGCCCCGGTAGGCCTCCCTGGCGACGAACGCCTTGAGGACGGGGTGCTCGCCTGTCAGGGGATCGGTCAAGGCCTCGAGCTTGCGGGCGATCTCGCGCACGAGGTTGTCCTTGTCGGGACCGGGGGCGACGATGCCCTCGGCCTCCCGCCCGCGCTCGTTGATGTAGAGGCTGTTGAGCCCGACGCCGTAGGCCCGGGACTTGGCCCAGTCGGTGTTGTCGAAGAGGGACGACTGCTCCTGCCGCCAAGGCCGCTGCAGCCGGTGGTAGCCCTCGCGGAGAAGCCAGGTGTTGAGGTTGAAGCCGCGGCGGAAGGAGCTGAAGCCGTGATCGGACATGACCAGGACGACGGTGTCCTTGTCCGCCCGGCCCAAAGCGAGATCGAGGGCCCGGTCCATCTCGGCGTAGACCCCGGGGATGACCTGGCCGAAGCGGGCGGCCAGCTTCGCATCGTAGGCGGGATGGCCGGGATCGGCCAGCCGCCAGAACATGTGCTGGCGTTGGTCGGCGTTCGAGAAATAGTAGAACAGGAGCCCCTCGTCGAACCGACCCAGCTCGTATTCGAGCATGGCCATGCTCTCCTCGTAGACCATGTCGTCGAGCCTCAGGAACTCCTCCTCGTCGAGGACCCCGTTCTCGAGGGCGCTCGTGTCGGCCGGGAGTCCCTTGGTGAAGAAGGGGCCGAACCGCCGCTCGAGCTCCCGGGCGTAGGACTCCGGGGTCGACAGGGGTAGGGCCGGCCGGGCCGGGTCGATGTTGACCGGGGAGATGTAGAGCTTGAACTTGGGCCTGACCTCCTTGAGGTAGAAGAGGCAGATGCCGTGGACGCTCTGGGTGGGGATGAGACCGAAGCGGACCGGGATCCAGCCGCTCCACTCGCGCTCCTTGAGCACGAACTCGTTGCCCTGGATGACGATCTTGGCCGCCGGGTGGGAGGGGTCGATGAAGACCTGGAAGGGGATGGTCGTCTCCGGGGCCTCCCTCTTGAAGGTGTTGGTCGGGCCGGGCAGCTCGGCCTCCACGCGGTTGCCGATGACATAGACATCGTGGACCCGGCCGCCGCCCCCCGCCTCCTGGACGAGCGAGGTCGCTTCGTTGGTGTAGTAGTTGAAGATGCCGTAGGATCCTTTGACGTCGGGCGTGTTCATCCCGGCCAGGGTCCGCTGCCCGGTTTCGGCCGGGGGGTAGTTCGTGGGCATCTTGAAGATGGTCGACCGGACGCCGCCTTCCTCGAGGGCCTGCCAGAAAGTCGTCCCCCGCCGCAAGCTCCGGACCCGGCCGCTCGAAAGGGGGATGATGGTGCCGCCGATCCGGACGGTCTTGGCCGCCCCCGTCGTCTCGGTCGACGAGAAGACGGGGATATAGGTCGCCGGGTCGCGGTGGATGAAGTCGAAGATGGCGTGGCCGCCGGGGTCCATGCCGGTGATGAAATTCGACCAGGCGACCGGGGTCTGGGGCGGCAGGCTCGTCCCCAGAGGCCGGAAATCGCCGCCCTGGCGGAGGAGCTTGGCGAAGGCCGGCAGCCGGCCCTCGTCGATCCAGCGTCGCGTCAGGTCGGGATCGAGTCCGTCGAGGCCGAGGACGATCATCTTCCTGGCCGCCCGGGCCCGTCCGTAGACCTTGGGCGTGAAACGGGCCGCGCCGGCGAGGCCGAGGGCCGCCGACGCCGCGGCGCCGGACTTGAGGAATTCGCGGCGGCTCAGGGCCGCCGCCCGTTTTCTTGCGCTCATGACAACTTCCTGTCTTGGCTGATGCCGTGGCCCGGCGGCCGGACCGCGTCGACGAGCGCGCGGCCGTCCATGTGGTCCGGGGGCGCGATCCCGAAGAGGGCCAGGGCCGTCGGGGCGATGTCCATGATCGACGGATCGTCCGTGTCGAGCTTCAAGGTGGAGAACAGGACGCCCGGGACGAGGGCCGGATCGATGCAGTGGTCGCCGCTCCAAGCCTTGGTGTTGTCCTCGATGACGATATCGTCGACGATGCCCGTGACCC
>DSDX01000105.1 GCA_011048485.1 Candidatus Aminicenantota bacterium
GCATCGGCTCTCTCCTTTTCATCTCCCGGAGGGAAAGTCCCCGTTGGGGAAAGCCCCAATCTCAGGTGCTGAAAGTCCCCCGGACCAGTAGCCGGCCGTCGGCCATCAGGCGACGGCCCCGGGCGAAGACGTCGGCCAGGCCGAGATCGCCGTCGAGAACGAGGATGTCGGCGTCCCGGCCGGGCTCGATATGCCCCTTGCGGCCGAGCTTGTAGAAATCGGCCGCGTTGGTCGCGAAGACCCGCAGGGCCGCTTCGAGCGGCAGCCTGCCGCCGCGGACGATCTCCTGGAACTTGCGCAGGAGGTCCGCCTCGGTGGCGACGGCCAGCCGGACGAGCCGTCCGGCCGCGTCGAAGACGGGCAGGCTGCCGTTGCTGTCCGAGCTGGCCGTCAGCCGGGTCAGGGGCAGACCCCGCCTGTCGAAGGCGGCCAGGACCTCCTCGAAGCGGAGGTCGGTCTCGTCGGGGGCGGGATCGGCCCCGACGGTCACGTCGATCGAGCCGCCGCCGGCTACCCAGTCGAGCGCCTGCTCGAAGAGCTCGGGGTTGCGCGAGGCGTGGGTGGGGATGATCTGGGTCACCGGGATCGCGGTCTCGCGGACGACCCGGAAAAGGAGTTCGAGGCCGCGCCGCCCGTCGCCGAGATGGAGGTGGAGGATGCCCGCCTTGCCGCCGAGCATCCCGCCGACCCGGCACTCCGCCGCCAGGCGCGCGATCTCGTCGAAGGTCGGCTGGGACGAGCGGTGGTCGCTCACGGCGATCTCCCCGGCCCCGATGACCTTGTCGATGAGGACGAGGTCCGAGCGGACGCTCCCCGTCAGCGTCTGGACGGGGACCTCGTATGAGCCCGAGTAGATGAAGGTCGAGACGCCCTCGATCTCGAGGGCCCGGGCCTTGGCCAGGAGCGAGGTCATTTGGCGCGTGATCCCGTCGGTCCCCAGGCAGCCGATGACCGTCGTGACGCCGCTGGCGACGATGTCCTCGATCCTGATCTCGGGGGCCCGGGTGGCCGGCCCGCCCTCGCCGCCGCCGCCCAGGATGTGGACGTGCGGGTCGACGAGGCCCGGCGTGACGCTCTTGCCCGAGGCGTCGACGGTCTCGACCTCGCCGCCGCCGACCTCGAGACGGCCGGGCTCGGCCACGGCCTCGATGACGCCGCCGGCGAGGAGAAGGTCCTTGCGTCCGAGCGGCTCCGGCGCGAACACCTCGCCGCCTCGTATCAGGGTGATCATGGGCGCCTCCTCGGAGATATGGAGGGCCCTAACGTAGCACGCCGGCCGGGCCTTCGCAAGCGGCTGCGCCGGTCGCGGCGCTTTGATATTCGGGGCCGGTTTGGGTAGAATGGCCCCGCGGTCATGGGCACCTACGAAGACGAATTCAAATCCATCCGGTGGTTCCTGGGCCACACGACGCGCCTGATGCTTTTTCCCAAGAAGACCGAGGTCCGCGGGGCGGACCACTTCGTCCGCGAGGGCCCGAACATCATCGTCGGGAACCACAGCGGCAGCTACAAGGACGTGTCCGTCCTGCTCCAGAACGTGCCCCGCATGATCTATTTCACGGCCAATCAGATGATCTTCACCCGGGAGGGGGCCTCGGAGCTCGTCTCGCGCCATCTCCACCGTCACATGGGCAGGTTCGGCGGCGTCATCCACCTTCTGCTCGGTCCGTTCTATAATTTCATGGTCGACTACGTCTCCGGCCACATCGCCCGGATCGGGACCATCCCCGTCGACATCTACGGCAGCAAGCGCGCGTCCATCCTGAGGTGCCAGGACTACCTGCGGAAGGGACGGGCCGTCATCGCCCTGCAGGGGCGCGGCCGGGTCCACCCCAAGGAGCCTAACCCGTACGTCAAGGAGTTCCGGCGCGGGGTGTCCATCATGGCCTACAACCTCTTCAAGGAGAGCGGCCTGTCGGTCCCGGTGACGCCCCTGTCCCTGTTCGGCACGCACATCATGTGGGGCGTCCCGGCCACGATCAAAGTGAACGTCGGGCCGTCCCTCTACATCAAGGACCACTGGACCGGCGAGGAGGTCTCGACCGTCGAGGCCTTCCGGGCGGCCCTGCAGCGGACCGTGACCGGCCTGCTCCGTGAGAGCCTGAGCTGGTGATCCGGAGAGGGTCAGATCTACTTTTTTCGAAAAAAAGTAGATTTGACCCTCTCTGATCTTTTGTTATAATCGCCACGATTTGAGAGTCGTGACGGTCTTTCCCATTCTTCGCCGAGGAGGGTGACGCATGTTCAAGGGACATCCCAAGGGCCTGTTCGTGGCGTTCTTCGCCAACATGGGCGAGCGCTTCGGCTTCTACACCATGGTCAGCATCTTCGTCCTGTTCATGCAGGCCAAGTACGGCCTGTCGGCGGCCGCCGCGGGCTCCATCTACGCCACGTTCCTGGTCGGGGTCTACATCTTCCCCCTGCTCGGCGGTTTCCTGGCCGACCGCTTCCTCGGCTACGGCCGGACCATCAGCCTGGGCCTCGTCGTCATGTTCCTCGGGTACATCCTGCTGGCCCTGCCGACGATGATGAACACCGGGTTCGTCCTCGTCGTCGCCGCCCTGACCGTCGTCGCCCTGGGGACGGGCCTGTTCAAGGGCAACCTCCAGGCCCTGGTCGGCAACCTCTACGACGATCCCAAGTACTCGCCCCTGCGGGACCGGGCCTTCACCGTCTTCTACATGGGGATCAATATCGGAGCCATGTTCGCCCCCACCGCCTCTGAGGCCGTGTCCAACTGGATCCTGGGCCGGGCCAACCTTTTCTATGACGCCCGCATCCCGGCCTTGGCCAACGACTTCCTCAAGGACAAGCTGGCCGACGCCGCCAATTTCTTGAATATCGCCCAGGCCCAGGACCCCCAGGTGACCATGGAGACCCTGGGCGCTTTCGCCACCAACTACATCAACCAGCTCAGCAAGTCCTATCACTTCGGCTTCGGCGTCGCCTGCCTCAGCCTGATCCTCTCCATGCTCATCTTCTGGGGCTTCCGCAAGCACTATAAGCTCGCCGACATGACCGAGCGGCAGAAGGCCAAGTCCGAGGCCCACAAGGACCAGGTCGTCGAGCTCTCGCCCGAACAGACGCGCGAGCGCCTGGTCGCCCTGGGCCTCGTCTTCGGCGTCGTCATCTTCTTCTGGATGGCCTTCCATCAGAGCGCTGTGACCATGACCTATTTCGCCCGCGACTACACCGTGCCGAGCGTGGGCAAGGCCGCCAATCTTTTCTTCGATATGGTCGGGCTCCTGCCCGCCTTCTTGTCCGTTCTGGGCCTCGTCTTCCTGGTCAAGAAGTCCTCGGGCCGCTTGGGCCGGGTCCTCGGCGGGGCCGCTTTCGTCGGCTTCGGCGCCCTGGCCTACCTCCGTTACAGCGGCTACGCCGCCGTGAACCCGTTCCAGCCCCAGATGTTCCAGCACTTCAATCCCTTCTTCATCGTCGTCCTGACGCCCATCATCATCGGCCTGTTCGGCTGGCTCAACCGCAAAGGCAAGGAGCCGTCGTCGCCGCGCAAGATCGGCATCGGCATGCTCATCACGGCCGTGGCCTATACCATTTTGGTCATCGGCTCGCTCAGCCTGGCCAGCCCCAAGGCCCTTGGCGGCCTGGTCGCGCCGGCAGATTCCCAAGTCTCCGTCTACTGGCTCATCTCGACCTATTTCATGCTGACGGTGGCCGAACTCTTCCTCAGCCCGATAGGGATCTCGTTCGTCTCCCGGGTCGCGCCGCCCAAGTACAAGGGCACCATGCAGGGCGGCTGGTTCGCGGCCACGGCCGCGGGCAACGCGCTGGTCGGGGTAATCGCCTGGTTCTGGATGAGGGTGCCCCTCTGGGGGGTCTGGGCCATCCTGGTCGGGGCCTGCCTGCTGTCGGCCGCGTTCATGTTCGCGGTCATGAAGCGGTTGGAGCGGGTCGCCAGGTCCTAGCCGGGGGCTCCCGCCCGGATCGGCTTGCCCGAAGGGTCAAAGCGGCGTTGTGATGAAAAGTCCGGGCTACAGGATCGCTTTCTTCTTGTCCAGATAATAGAGGTAATTCTCTAAGGTGACGTCCGGCGGGACGCGGTGGTCGACACACGGCAGGTAGCCGCCCCGCTCGACCAGCGGATGGAGCTTTTCGAGTTCGCGGTCGATGGCCTCTTTGCCGGCGATCAGGGCCAGCTTGTCGACCCCGCCGAGCAGGAGCACCTCGTCGCCGTGGTCCCGCCGCAGTTTCCAGGGGTCCGTATGAAGGGCCTCGATCGGGAACATGCAATTGATCCCGCCCCGCAGCCACCCCGGCACGAGGTCGTAGATCCGGCCGTCGCAGTCGAGGACGTTGACGAAAACGCCCTTGGCCTTGAGGGCGTCCGTGATCCTCTTGTAGCGGGGCACCATGAGCTCTTCGAAGAGGCTGGGCGACAGGAGCGGGCCGTGGTTGTAGCACATGTCCTCCCACCACCAGGCCACGTCGACCTCCCCGCCGCCCGGGATGTGCCTCTCGATGAGCTCGAGGTCCATCCGGGTGACGTGCTCCATCATCTCCTCGACCCAGGCCTTCTCGGTCAATAGGGCGATGGACAGGTTCTCGAGGCCCATCCAATCCCTGAGCCAGCCGTAGAGCGAGCCGCAGTGGAAGAGGATGGGCATGCCGGCGGCGTGGGCGGCCGCGACCGCCGCTTCGACGTCCCCGACCCGCCCCGGCTGGCCCGGATCGAGACGCTCGTCCCTCAGCTTCTCCCAATCCGCCCTGGTCTCGACGGCGAACTTGAGATACCTGGGCATGGAGGAGTCATAGTCGAGCATCTCCGTCAAGGCCCCGTCCTTGGTCTGGACGACCCTCCGCTCGCCGCGCCTCTGGACCGTCACCTCCTCGAAGGCGGGACAAAGCCCTTTCTTGATGGGCACTTCCGGGATGATGGACAGGCCCTCGAGGCCGAGGTGCCGCTCGACGTCCTCGTTGGTCCGGCACTCCCGCGGCAGGCCCTGGTCATGCCAGACCGCGATCGTTTTGTCCCAGTAGCCGAACTCCATGTCCGGGAGGCGGTCCGGCCGCTCACTGCGGAAGACCCTGTTGAAGCGCTCCCTGACGGTCATGGCGGGCCGATGATAGCACGGATCCTCGACCGGAGACAGCGGCCGCGGCTCCGGCGGGAAACCCCGGCTGCGTTGAAATGGGCCCCGGCCTGTAATAGAATGGACACCACGATGAGCGAACATCCGGTCGTCGGCGCGCCGGAGCGCATCCTTCTGCCGAGGAGGCTGCGGGCCCCCGAGGTCGTCTCGCTCCTCGGCGATATCCGTCGCCGCCAGGGAACGGGGCCGCTCGTTCTCGACTTCCGGGAGGTCGAGGAGTTCGACAGTTCGACCCTGGCCCTCCTCAGCTACGTCAGGAACGGCCCGGAAGGGCTCTCCCCGGTCAATGTCGTCGGCGCCCTGGCCCGGGCCGAGGAGAGCTTCGCCCGGAAACGTGCGGACGGGGCCCCCGCGGCCCGACCCGAGGCCGGCGGCTGGGCCGGCCGCTTCTTTCGCTCCGTCGCCGACCGGTTCCTCGGTTCGATCCGCAGCGTGGGCCTGTTCCTGACCATGTTCGGCGACGAGGTCTACCACATCGGCGTCTACCTCAGGAAGCGCAAGGGCGTCTATCCGGGAGAGATCTGGAACCAGATGTTCTTCATGGGCTACCAGTCGTTCCCCATCGTCTGCCTGCTCCTCTTCCTCGTCGGGGTGACCATCTCCATCACCTCGGCCGAGCAGCTCCAGCTCTTCGGCGCCGATATCTACATCGCCGACATCATCGGCTACGCCATGCTCCGGGAGCTCGTCCCGCTTATGACCGGCGTCATCCTGGCCGGCAAGGTCGGCGCGGCCATCACGGCCGAGCTGGCTAGCATGACCGTGCTCGAGGAAGTCGACGCCTTGAAGACGATGGGCCTCATCCCCGAGAAATTCCTCATGGTCCCGCGGCTCCTGGCCATCACCCTGGTCGTCCCTCTCCTGGTGGCCATGGCCGACGTCGCGGGCATCTTCGGGGGCATGCTTGTCGCCCAGGTCACGTTCGGGATGACCCCCATGGCCTTCCTCGATCAGATGGTCAACACGGTCGACTGGATCGATTTCGCCTGGGGGCTCATCAAGACGGTCGTCTTCGGCTGGGCCGTCGTCGTGGGCGCCGGGTACAAGGGACTGACCGTCGGCCGGAGCGCCGAGGAGGTCGGCCGGGCTACGACGGAATCGGTCGTCCTGTCCGTCACCCTGATCATCGTCATCGACTGCATCTTCGCCTTCGTCATCTACTGACCATGGATATCATCAGCGCGCGCGGTCTGGCCGTCGGCTACGGGACGGCGGAGGTCCTCCGGGACCTCTCGTTCGTCATCCCCGAGGGCCTCATCTCGGTCGTCCTGGGCGTCAGCGGGTCGGGCAAGTCGACCCTCCTCAAGACCTTGGCCGGCCTCCTGCCCCCCCTCGAAGGCGGCTTCGAATTCTCGGGCGCGCCCGTGGATTACGCTTCCGAGGCCTCTCTCGGCGCCCTCTACCGGAGGATCGGGGTGCTCTACCAGGGAGGGGCGCTCCTCAACGGCCTGACCCTTTTCGAGAACATCGCCCTGCCCATCCGGATGCACTTCCCGGAGATGCCCGAGGAGATGGTCAAGGACATGGTCCACAACGGCCTGGCCCAGGTCGATATGGCCGACGCCGCGGCCAAGTATCCGGCCGAGCTGTCGGGCGGCATGCGCAAGCGGGGCGCCCTGGCCCGGGCCCTGGTCCTCGACCCGGACGTCGTCTTCTGCGACGAGCCCTCGTCGGGCCTCGACCCGATCACCTCGTCGCTCCTCGACGACCTTCTGCTCCGGCTCAAGGATACGTTCGGGATGACCCTGGTCGTCGTCACCCACGAGCTGCGGTCGATCGAGCGCGTGGCCGACCGCGTCCTCGTCCTCAACGCCGGCCGCCTCCATTATGCCGGCGACGCCGCGGGGCTTTCGGCCTCGGGCGATCCCTTCATCCGGACATTCTTCCTCAAGAAGGACAGCCAAGATGACGCATGAACAAAGGACCCGCCTGGGCATCTTCCTGTCGGTCGCCACGGTCGTCTTTGTGGCCGTGGCCGGATTCTTCGTCGCGCCCCTGCTCCGCGACCCCGGCACCGCCTATATGATCAAGTTCCGGGACACCTCGGTCCACGGGCTCATCGTCGGAGCGCCCGTCAAGTACCGGGGGGTCGAGGTCGGCCGGGTCATCCGGATCGATGTCAGCCAAATGGACCTCGACTGCGTCGACGTCGAGGTCAAGATCACGCCGGGCTTGGTCGTCAAGACCGACATGATGGCCGTCCTGGTCTATGTCGGCCTGACCGGCCAGAAGTACATCGAGCTCAGCGGGGGCAGCCTCGAGGCCGAGAACCTCGGGGCCCGCGGCGAGATCCCCACCGGGCGGGGGCTCGGGGAAAAGGCCGACGACATCGTCAACAACATCCAGACCACGGCCGAGCGGATCACGGAGCTCCTGTCGCCCGAGAACATCGAGCGGTTCGCCGCCTTCCTCGAGAACGCCGAAAAGAGCTCGGCCTCGATCTCGGGCCTCGTCGACTCCCGCCGGGCCTCGCTCGAGAACACGCTGGGGAGCCTGGAAAAGGCGTCCGTCGAATTCGCCCGGGCGACCGAGACGTTCGTGCCCCTGACCGAGGACCTGAGCCGCCTGGTCCGGACCGTCGAGGCCAACTCGGAGAAGACCTTGGGCAACATCTCCGAGCGCTTCTCGGCGGAGGAGCTCGGCATGGTCCTCAAAGACGTCCGGGCGTTCCTCGACACGGCCACGGTCAGCCTGCGCAAGGTCGAGAGCGTCCTGCTCGAGCAGCAGTCGGAGCTCCAGCGGACCTTCGCCAGTCTCGGCGAGGCCATCGAAAACCTGGCCCGTTTCTCCCGCGAGATCGCGGAGGAACCGTCCTCCATCCTGCGGATACGAAAGGACAAGAAATGATGAGGAAACTCGCCGTCCCGCTGGCCGCCGCTTTCCTCCTCGCCGGTTGCTTCAGCTCGACGCCGGCCAAGAGGTATTTCCAGATCGTGGCCCTGGAGCAAGACGCCGGGACTCATCCCGAGATCGGCCGGGCCCTCTATATCGAGCCGGTCCGCGTCGATCCCCTCTATGACGATTTCCGGGTCATCTACCGCGTCTCGCCCTTCGAGCTCAAGTACTACTCCACGGTGTTCTGGGCCAAGAAGCCCAGCGACCTCTTCCGCGAGGCGATGGGCCAGTATCTCCTGAGGAAGGAGGGCTTCGCCCAGGTGACCATCGATATCCTCCAGGGCGATCCCGATGTCGTCCTGCGCTCGAACGTCCGGCTGGTCGAGGAGATCGACAACCCCGACGTCTGGTTCGGCCGGCTGGCCATGGACTTCGAGTTCTTCGAGTTCAAGAGCGGGACGCGTCTGGCCCGCCACTCCTTCGACCGGCGCCTGCCGCTGGGCTCCCGCAAGGTCCAGTTCCTGCCGTCCGCGCTGTCGCGCATCCTCGTCGAGGAGCTCGACATCGCGGTCGGCAAACTGGCCGGAGCGCTGCTCGGGAAATAGCGGCCCGCCCCTCTCCCTCAGGCCCGCCCGGCGAACGCCCCCAGGGCCTCGAACATCGCCACGATGTTGGCCAGGGGAACGTTGGCCTGGATGTTGTGGACCGCATTGAAGACGTAGCCGCCGTCCCGGCCGAAGATCTCGCAGCGCTCCAGGACCTCGGCCCGGACCTCGTCGGGCGTCCCGAAGGCCAAGGTCTTCTGGGTATCGACGCCGCCGCCCCAGAAGACGACGTCCCTTCCGAATTCCCCCTTGAGCCGCCGCGCGTCCATGCCCGCGGCCGAGACCTGGACGGGATTGAGGATGTCGAAACCGCTCTCGATGAAGGACGGGATGAGGGGGAAGACCGCCCCGCAGGAATGCTTGAAGGTCTTCCAGGCCGTGTGCCCGTGGATCCAGCCGTTGATCCTTTTGTAGTAGGGCATGTAGAGCTCGCGGAAATCGGCCACGGAACAGAAGGTCGACCGCTGGGTCCCGAAGTCCGTGCCGCAGACGAACACGGCCTGGGGCCGGTCGCCCACGCGCTCGCGGATCCTGGCGAGGTTGGCCAGGGCGCGCTCGGTCTGGCCCTCGAAGACGGCGTGAACATAGGAACGGCGGGTCAGGGTCGAGACGTACCACTCCTCGACGTCCCGGATGCCCCTGGGGCGCTTGAGGCCGGGTCCGGGGACGAGGGCGATATCGCCGAGGGCCGTCCCGCCGAAGCTGGCGATGATCCCCCGGCCCGTGGCCGCGGCCCGGACGCACGCCCTCTCGAAGTGGGCGAGGGCCTCCTCGCCGATCGGCCCGTATTCCTCGAGGTTGTCGTCCGGATCGAGCCGGGCCTCGTCGGTGGGTTCCTGCCGGATGATGGCGTCGAAGAAGAAGCCGTCCCTGGGCAGGCGGCCGGAGGGCGGGGCCGAACGGTCTCCGCCGGGATGGACGAGGGTGTCGCCGTTCGCGTTTCTGGTCGTCGCGAAGCGGCCGGACATGAGGACCTCGGTCCCGTCGTCCATGCGCCAGGGCGTCCAGTCCTCGTTGCGGTAGCCGAACATCGTGTCGGGAGCGAAGACGCCCTCGACGTCGATCCCCAGGGCCTCCTGGAGGTCGTCGTCGATCCAGCCCAGCATCTGGTAGGGCTCGTGGACCTTGACCAGCCGCTTGGCCAGCCCGAAATGGTCGCGGAGGCCGATGACGCACTTGACGTGCATGCCGGTGACGCCCGTCCCGTTGAAGTCGACGGGGACGCGGTCGGGCTCACGGTGGGCCAGAGCGGCGGCCAGGCGCTCCCGGCTCGTCATCGGCATGGCGGGTCTCCTCCCCCCCTTGGCCCGCGGCGGCTGACCCGCCGCATCAGCAGGAAGACCGGGAAGCCGGCGGCGAAGAAGATCGTCCCGTACAAGGCCTCGCGCGTCTGGGTCGCGAGGACGCTCGCGGCGACGGCCAGCATGAAGAGGATGAAGGCGATCGGCAGGACGGGATAGAGGGGGACACGGTAGCCGACGTAGGCCTCGCCGGAGCGCCGGGCCCTGCGCCGCAGGACGAAGATCGAGGACGACACGATGGCCAGGGTGATGGTGTCGAGGAACATGACGTAGTCGACGATGTTCTCGAACGTCCGCAGGAGGAAGATCGAGACCAGGATGATGGCGCCGAGGAAGGCCAGGCCGAACTCCTGGGTCTGGGTCCTCGGGTTGACCTTGTGGAAGACCGCCGGCAGGGTCCGGTCCTCGGCCATGGAGTAGTAGACGCGGGGGATCTGCATCAGGGTGACGTTGAGAAAGCCCATGGCCGAGAGGAAGATGGCCAGGGACACGACGAGCCGCCCGGCCTCGCCCAGCGTGACCCGGGCCGTCTCCGCGGCGACCAACTTGGCCGCGGCGATGCCGGGCACGCCGAGCGCCTTGACATAGGCGGCGTTGATGGTCAGGTAACAGGCCAGGACGACCAGGATGCCGAAGAAGATGGCCCGGGGGACGTTGCGCCGGGCGTCCCGGACGTCCGCCCCGAAGTTGATCGTGTTCTGATAGCCGCCGTAGGCGTAGAAAACGTAGATGAAGGCGACGCCGAGGGCGAAGAACCAGGGCCTGTCGAGGGGCAGGGCGGAGGGGCCCTCGGGAACCCTCTTGGACAGGAAGGCCGCCGCCGCGAGGACTCCGATCATGACCACCTTGAGGACGCTCAGGACGTTCTGGGCCCAGGCGCCGGTCTTGATGCCGAGCCAATTGACGGCCAGGAGGCCGAGGATGAGGATGACCGCCGTGATCTGGACGGTCGAGGTCGTGGGCGCGGCGCCCGGAAAGGCGATCGGTGTCAGGTACTCCGCGCCGATCAGGGCCACGGCGGCCGCGCCCGCGCCGTTGAGGATGACGACGTTGGTCCAATTGAGCATGAAGGCCAGGCCGGAGCCGTAGTTCTCGGCCACGACCTTGTAGTAGCCGCCGGGTTGGGCGAAGCGGCCGCCGATCTCGGCGAAGGTCAGGGCGCCGATGAAGCTGACCAAGCCGCCGAGGGCCCAGGCCGCGTAGAAGAGGGTCGGCGTCTTGGCCGCCGCGGCGACCAGCGCCGGGGTCCGGAAGATGCCGATGCCGATGATCAGGCTGACGACGATCATGGTGGCGTCGAAGGTGGTCAGCTTGGCCTTGATGGTCATGCGGCGTGTCCTCGCTGGAAATCATTCTATCCAGGGCGTCGGCTTTTACAAGGCCCGCTAGGACAAGGGGGACATGTTCCGGAGGCACGTGTCCCCGTCTTCGAGCGGGACGTCCGAGGGCGCGGGACTGAAAGTCCTGGCTTTTCGCCTTCTCTTTTGATAGAAATTTTTCCAGGGACCCGCCATGAGCTGTTGTCAAAGGGGACAATCCCCGCGGGGGACCGTCCCTTCAAGGTTTCGGCGAGCCCTCGGCTTCGAGGCCGGCGCCCTCCTCCTGCTCGCGGTTGCTCTGACGGGCTTGGGCGGGTCTCTCCCGGTTTCCCGAGCGGAGGGCACGGACCCAGGGTCCATGTCTCCCCCATGCGCCTTGTGCGGCCCCGGCCGGCGGCCGGAAGCCGGATTCGCGCCCATGATCGGTGTCTGCGCGTCGATCGATGACGCGGCCATGGCCCGGAGCGCCGGCTGCGACTACATCGAGGAGAGCGTCCGGGGCTTCCTCGTCCCCGACCGGCCCGGCCCGGAATTCACCGAGAAATTCGCCCTCCTCGAGGCCTCGCCACTGCCCGTCCTGGCCTGCAACAGCTTCCTCCCGGAGGCGCTCAAGTCCGTTGGCCCCGAGGCCCGCCATGACGGGATCATCGCTTTCGCCGCCACCGCCTTCCGCCGGGCGCGGCGGGCCGGCGTCAAGCATATCGTCTTCGGCAGCTCGGGGTCCCGGGCCATCCCGGACGGCTTCGACCCGGCCGAGGCCAGGCGCCAGTTCATCGGCCTGCTCCGGCGCTTGGGGCCGGTTGCCCGGCGCCAGGGTGTCGTCGTCGCCCTCGAGCCGCTGCGGCGGGCCGAATGCAACTTCATCAACACGGTGGCGGAGGGGGCCGGGATCGTCCGCGAGGTCGGCGATCCCGGCGTCCGCCTCCTGGCCGACATCTATCACATGCTGTGCGAGGACGAGGGGCCGGCGTCCATCCTCGCCGCCGGTCATCTGCTCGTCCACTGTCATATCGCCGAAGAGGAAGGACGCTCGGCGCCCGGGGTCCACGGGGAGGATTTCAGGCCCTACCTCGAGGCGCTCCGGCGGATCGGCTACGCCGGCGGCATCTCGTTCGAAGGCCGCTGGACGGATCTCGCCGAGGAGCTCCCGGTCGCCGTCAAGACGCTCGAGGCCCAGATCGCGGCGGTCGCCGGCTCGGCCGGGAGGACATAGAAGAGATGCCCGAGACCAAGGAGACCCCCATGACGGAAAAGAAGGCGATCACTCGGCGCGGCTTCCTGGAGGGCGGCGCCCGCCTGGCCGCCGGCGCCCTGGCCGCCGGGGCCGTGCCGCCCTTGAAAAGGGCCCGCGCGGCGGCCGGGGGAGCGTCACCAAGGTCCGGGAGTTCCGCCCGCCGGGCTCCCGGCGCCAACGACCGCGTCAACATGGGCTTCATCGGCGTCCGCGGCCGCGGCCGGGACCTCTACGGCTATTTCGGCGGCCTCCCCGGCGTTCGGATCGCGGCCCTGTGCGACATCGACAAGAACGTCCTCGCAGAGCGGGCCGCCGACGTGCAGAAGAGTTTCGGCGAAAAGCCGGCCGTCTACCAAGACCAGCGGGACCTCCTGGCCAACAAGGACATCGACGCCGTGGCCATCGCCACGCCCAATCACTGGCACGCCCTGGGGACGATCTGGGCCTGCCAGGCCGGCAAACATGTCTATGTCGAGAAGCCGTGCTGCCACACCCTCTTCGAGGGCCGGCGCATGGTCGAGGCCGCCCGGCGCTACGGCCGCATGGTCGGGGTCGGCTTCCAGAACCGCTCCATCCGGGGCGTTCGTCAGGCCATGGCCTTTCTCCGGAGCGGCGGGATCGGGGAGGTCTACGCGGCCCGCGGCCTGTGCTTCAAGGCGCGCGACTCGATCGGGCTCGTCCCCGACGGCATCGGAACGGGCGAGCGCTTCAAGTATTTCGTCTGGAACAACTCGGGCGTGACCTACGACCAGGCCTACATGGACAACGTCGACTACGACGCCTGGCTCGGCCCGGCCCCGAAGCGGCCGTTCAACTACAACCGCTTCCATTACAATTGGCACTGGCACTGGGATTACGGCGACGGCGACTGCGGCAACCAGGGCCCCCACCAGTGGGACATCGCCCGCTGGGGCCTGGGCCAGGACGAGCACCCCCGGACGATCAGCTCGAAGGGCGGCTACTACGGCGAGACGTGCGCCCAGGAGACGCCCAATACCCAAGCGGCCGAGGTGATCTACGCCGACGGCCGGATGATCGAGTTCGAGGTCCGGGGCCTCCATACCAACGCCGAGGACGGCATTAGGATCGGCAACCTGTTCTACGGGACCAAGGGCTGGCTCCGCCTCGACGGCGGGGAGTGGCAGTCCTATTTCGGCCGCACGAACGAGCCGGGGCCGGGCTCCGCGACAGCCGGCGACGAGGACTTCGGCGACCCGATGATGGCGGCGGCCGAGGGCGGTCACTTCGCCAACTTCATCAACGCCCTCCGGGCCGGAAAGCCCGAGATGCTGACCTGCCCGATCGATGTCGGCTACATGTCCTCGGCTTTGCCGCTTCTGGCCAATATCTCCTACCGTCTCGATCGCGGCCTCGTCTTCGACGCGCGGAAGGAAAAGTTCGTCGGCGACCGGCCAGCCGACCGGATGCTCAGCCGCGCCTACCGGCGGCCCTACGTCGTTCCCAAAGTCGTCTGACGAAAGCGGCGGAGAGCCCTAGCCGCCGCCTGTCCGGACCGGGTCCTCGGCCAGGACCACGTCCAGCACGCTGACGAGGAGGTCGGCGTCGGCCTCCGAGAAGCACAGGGGCGGGCGGATCTTGAGGACATTGTGGAAAGGCCCGTCCGTGCCGGTGAGGACGCCGAGGTCGCGGAGCCGGTCGGCGACATAGCGGGCCTCGGGACCCGCGGGTTCGAGCGTCGCCCGGTCGCGGACGAGCTCGACGCCGAGGAAAAGCCCAGAACCGCGGACGTCGCCGACGATCGGATGGCGCCTGGCCAAGTGTGACAAGCCCGCCTTGAGGCGGCCGCCGACCCGTCCGGCCCGTTCCTGAAGGCCCTCGTCCTTCATGACGTCCAGCACGGCCAGCCCGGCCGCGCAGGCGACCGGATTGCCGCCGAAGGTGCTGAAGAATTCCATCCCGTTGTCGAAGGAGGCGGCGATCTCCTCCGTCGTCACGACGGCGGCCAAGGGAAAGCCGTTCCCGATGGGCTTGCCAAGGACGACGAGGTCCGGGATGACCGCCTGGGTCTCGAAACCCCAGAAGCGGCCGCCGAGCCGGCCGAAGCCCGTTTGGACTTCGTCGGCGACGCAGACGCCGCCGGCCTCGCGGACATGGCGGTAGGCTTCGGCGAGATAGCCGGGGGGAAGAACGATCTGCCCGGCGACGCTGGGCAGGCTTTCGGCGATGAACGCGGCCAAGCCGCGCCGCGCCCGCGCCGCCTCGGCCAGGCGCCGGACGACCGCGGCGTACTTTTGGCCCGCCTCCGGATCGTCGCGGCGGAAAGGCCCCCGATAGTCGTCGGGGAGCGGCGCGACGTGGACCCAGGGCCTGCGGCCCCGCCCGCCGGGGCCGTCGAACTTGTAGGGGCTGATGTCGACGAGGCCGGTCGTGTGGCCATGATAGGCCGAGTCCAGGACGATGACGTCCTCCCGGCCGGTGTGGGCGCGGGCCAAGCGCAGGGCGAGCTCGTTGGCCTCGCTGGCCGAGTTGAGGACGAAGCAGACCCGGAGCGGCGGCGGCATCAAGGCCGTGAGGCGCCCGGCGTAGCGGACCAGGTTGTCGTGAAGATAGCGGGTGTTGGTATTGAGCAGGGCGGCCTGCTCCGCGACGGCCCGGACGACTCGCGGATGGCTGTGGCCGACGAGGGGAACGTTGTTGAAGGCGTCGAGATAGGCCCGGCCCGTCTCGTCGTAGAGATACTGCATCCAGCCGCGTACGATCTTCAGCGGCCGGCGGTAGGAGACGCTGAGGTTGCGGCCCAGGGTCCTCCTGCGGGCGGCCAGGGTCTCGTCCATGGCCGGTTCGGGGCGGGGGAAGCGGCCGGCCGGGATGCCCAGGAGGAGATTGGGGTCGGGGGACAGGCCGGTCCAGAGCGAGCGGCGGCCGGGCGGGGCGACGCCGGGGAAGTCCTTGTCGAGCCCCAGAAGGTCGAGGATGATCTGGACGTGGACGTGCGGCCACCAATCTCCGTTGGCCGGCGGGGCGCCGACGGCCGCGAACGGGTCGCCGGCTTTCAGGGGCTGCCCGGGCGACAGGCGGGCGACCGAGTCCCGGTCCAGATGGCCGTAGAGGGTGAAGAATTCCGTCCCGTCCGGGGTCTCATGCCGGAGGATGACCAGCGGGCCGTAGTCCTTGGGCGCGGCGTTGTCGGCGACCGTGTGGACCCGGCCGTCGAGAGGGGCGCGCACGGCGCTCCCGGGCGGGACGCTGAGATCGACGCCGAGGTGGACGGTCCGGCGCTCATCGGTCGGGCCGCCGCCGGCCGCAAAGGCGCCCGTGGTGTAGATCGCCCGGGCCTCGTCATAGCGGCCGACGCCGACGGCCGCGCCGGCCTCCTTCATCGCCTTGGCGATCGTGCCGGAGAGGCGCGACGTCTCCAGGGCCGACGGGTCGGCCCCGAGCATCCGGCTGCCCACGGATAGGTCCAGGACGACGGCCGGGGCGGTCCGGAGGTCGTCCGTCAGCACCGGGGCGAAGGCGGCGGCGTTCGCCTTGAGCCAGCCCGTCACGGCCGGGCCATGGGGCGCGGCGGGAAGGCCGCAGGCGTCGCGATAAGCGTAGTGGGCGAGCCGGGGCGGGAGGCGCTCGAAGGCCTCCAGGGTGGCCCAGGCGGGAGCCTCGCTGACGGTGAGATAGGGATCGCCGGGCTCGGCTTCGGCCCGGCGATCCCTATCTCACCGTCAGCGAGGCTCCCGCCTGGGC
>DSDX01000130.1 GCA_011048485.1 Candidatus Aminicenantota bacterium
AGCCGCTCGCCACCGTCGAGGGCGACCCGAGGACCGCCGCCGCGCTGGCGACGAGCCTGCGGACGGACCCGTTCTGGGCGGTCCGCAAGTCCGCCCTCGAGGCCTTGGCCCGGCTCGGGATCAAGACGCGGGCGGACATTTTCAAGCGGGCCTGCCGGGACGCCCATCCGCAGGTCCGCGCGGCGGCCGTCGCGGCCCTGGGGAGCCTCGGGGACCGCGGGCTCGTCGGATTCTATAAGGAACTTTTCCGGACGGACCCGAGCTTCCGGGTCCAGGCCGAGGCGCTCACGGCCGTCGGCAAGGCTGGCGATCCCGAGGACGCACCGTTCCTTCGCCAGGCCGCCGGCGTCCCCTCATATCGGGACATGGTCCGGAGGGCCGCCGAAGCCGCTTTGAAGCTCGTCGAGAAGAGATAAGAGGATTGGCCGGCCACGAAAAGGAGGACGTCCTCCAAGGATTCCTCGGCATCCTAATGCTGTAAACTGCTCGTCCAGAGCTCATGTGTTCTTAGGGTTGGCCAGTCGTCGCAATTTCGCCATGTCGCGGACCGGCGACGCGCCGAAGAGGCGGCCGTACTCGCGACTAAACTGAGACGGGCTCTCATAGCCGACCTTGAAGGCCGCCGTCGCCACATTATGATCTCCGGTGAGCATCAATCTCCGGGCCTCGTTCAAGCGCAACCATTTTAGATACTGCAGCGGACTCATCGTCGTGACCTGCCTGAAGTGATGGTGGAAGGTCGAGGCGCTCATATTGGCCTGGGCGGCGAGCGTATCGATACGGAGCGGTCGAGAGAAGTGCCTCTTCAACCATTCGATAGCACGCGTAATTTGTTGATGACCTGCCCGTGCGGGCGAAATTGCTCCATGCCCATGAGATCCTCTCGGCGTGAGGGGTCTTTTCGTGCGCAGAATTGCGCACATCTTCTCGCGAGGCCCCGATAATGGCTGATGAAGACGTCGACGACACCGCCCGGCCCGAACATTGAGGGCCAGGCGTTCTCAAGGATGCGCTTGCCCGTGAGTTCCCTGAGTCCTCCCTTCATTCTTTTCATAAATCGTGTATTGTAAGAGCATATCTTGATGCCGGAGGACTAATGAAAGAGATCTGCCTGATGTCAGCCCTGGTTCTGGCTGTTCTCATGTGCGCGGCGGCCGGACCAGCCATAGGCGCCGACATCGAAATCAGCACTGTCATCTCAGCGCCAGCCCAGGACGAGCCGACGAACGCGCCGGTCGCCCGCTACTCGCCGGCCCAGCCGAAACGGGGGGAAATGGTGGAGCTCACCTACGACCCGGGAGCGCCCAACGCCGTCTTCACCGTTACGGACAAGATCCACGCGATCTACTTTTTCTTTCCGGGAGGCAAGAAGGGCCATGTCCAGCTCGAACCCAAGGGAGACCTCCTCTCAGCGTCGATCCCCGTTGCCCACGGGACGGGCTACATCTCCGTCTACTTCATCACGATGGAGGGTTGGGACCGGAACGCCCAACTGGGCATCATGGTCTATGGACCGGACGGGAAGCCGGCCCGCGGCGCCAACCATCAGGAAATGATGATGCAGTTCGCGCCGGACACATACCTCTCCTACTTCGAGAAGGAGCGGGCCCTTTACCCCGAAAACTACGCCATCTACCGGGACAAATGGTTCGTCGAGAGCGCCGTGAAGAAGGGCGAACTCGAGGCGATCATAAAGAGGGAGCTCCCGGCGCTCGAGAGGGCGGCGGAGAGCGAGGAATCGGCGGAGCTCCTCTTCGCCCTCTGCTACGGGAATCTTCTTTTGGGGCACGAGGAGGCCGGGCGAAAGCTCCTCTTCCGCATGGCCGAGGGCTATCCGCTCGACATCTACACGGTCACCGCTTTCTCGAACTACGATTACATGGTCTTTTCCAACCAATGGAAAGCGGACGGGCCCGACGAGGTCCGGAAGCTCGGGGTGCGCCTCCTCACCGAACACCCCGAAGCGCCCACGGTCCGGAAGCTCATCGAGCGTTACAGCAGCGAGGAGGGCCTCTCCATGGAGACCGCGGCGGCCGTCTGCCGGGCCTGGATCCGGGACGAGCCCGGGAATCCCCATCCTTACTACTATTTCGCCCGGGCCGCCAAATCCAAAGGCGGAGACATGAAGGAAGCCGAGGCCATGCTCAGCCGCGGCCTGGATCTTCT
Source organism: Candidatus Aminicenantota bacterium (assembly GCA_011048485.1). Lineage (GTDB taxonomy): Bacteria > Acidobacteriota > Aminicenantia > Aminicenantales > Saccharicenantaceae > RBG-16-66-30. The sequence continues at coordinate 2,167 of DSDX01000130.1, forward strand.
TCTTCAAGGCAAGCTCCGTTTCTACGAGGACATCAGCGGGACCCTGACGGCTTTCAGGGTGCCCGATTTCTTCTCCCTGAGGGCTGAGATCCGGCGGGAGATGGGCGAGTTCGCCGACGCCCTGGCCGACATCAAGGCCGCCCAGGCCCTCAACAAGGAGACGAGGCCGGATTATCTCGTTAAAGAGGCGGCGATCTGGACGGAACTGGGATTCTATGCGAAGGCGGAAGCGGGCCTCGTCGAGGCCCATCTGATGGGAGAGAAGGAGGCCGAAGCCGGGTTGCGCGAGGTCTATGCGCGGAGGCACGGGGACGAGGACGGCTTCGAGGCCTACCTGGAAGGGCTCCTCGAGAAGGCGAACAAAGGAGGAGCGGGAGCAAGCGGACCTGGAAGAGCGGGAAGCGCAACGGCGGCAAGCGCTGGATCCGGAGCGGCGGGGGCCCGGATGGGCCGAGGCCCGGCACCGGAGTTCAACGTGAAGACGCTCGACGGGGCGGAGCTCAACGTGTCCGATCTCAGGGGAAAGGCGGTCGTCCTCAATTTTTGGTTCATCGGCTGTGCCCCCTGCCGGGTCGAGATGCCGGGGCTGAACAAGCTCGTCGAGGAGTTCACCGGCGAGGAGGTCGTTTTCATCGCCTTTGCCACGGACCCCGCCGACAAACTCAAGGAATTCCTCGAGGTCCGTCCTTTCGATTACATGATCGTGCCGGAGTCGGCGGAGATCGCCCGGCTCTACGGAGTCTCGGCCTTCCCGACCCACATCCTCATCAACAAAAACGGCGAAATCGCCTACTTCCTGACCGGAGGCAGCCCCGACCGCCACGACCAGCTGCGACCGCTGATCAAGAATCTATTGAGGTAGTGTTTTGAGATAATAGGAAATTCCTTTTCGTGCTCGGCGAGAAATCACGGGTTCACGGACTCTCGATCAACCCTTCTAACGCAAGACCCGACCTGGACCTAGCCCTTGCCGGGGATACGGGACGTCACCCCGGCAATGAGTTCGCACGGATCGGAGAACGCATCCATCAGCGTTTTTCTGAGGAACTCTGAACGTTTTTACCTGCGGCGCCGCTCTCGTCTTATCGGCGCCCGGCCCCGTGTTCGCCCATTGGGAGAAGGGCGGGAGGCCCGGGCCAACGTCGCCCGCTAACCGCGCCGGGCGGATGAGCCGGAGGCAAACCCGGCTACTTCTTCCGGCCCGCCAGATCGATGAGTTCGCCGAGCCTCTTGTAGACCTCCCGTCGATGCCCGACGGCCACGACGAGAACGACGAGCTCGCCGCCCTTCGCGCGATAGACGATCCGGTAGTCCGACGTTCTCAGCGACCGCAACCCCGCCAGATCGTGCGACAGGGGCTTTCCCCTTTCCGGCTCCCCGGCAAGGGATTCGACGGCCTTCCGGACGAGCTTCCGTACGGATGGATCGAGCTTGTCGATGTTCCGTTTCGCCTCTCTCGTATAGAGGATGCGGCAGGCGGGGGACTTCATTTCCCGGGGAAGACCTCGTCGTGGGCATACAGCCGGCCGGCCTTCTCATCGGCCAGTCCCCGATCGATACTCGCCATTATCTCGCGGTCGCTGAGGATCTCGAGCGTCTCGATGAGCGTCTCGTACTCTTCGAAGCTCAACAAAACCCCTTCGGGTTTGCCCCGGTGAGTGATGCCGTAGGTCCCGCGTTCCTCCCTGACTTTGCGAACGAGGCTCGAAAGTCTGGCTTTGGCCTCGCTCAAGGGCACGATATCGGTGTACTCAGCCACCATGCGCTCTCCTTATTGGTCTGTCAATAGGTCATTATATTGGTCTATTCAACAGTATGCCCCTTTTCCCCCCCTGTCAAGTCGCGATGGCCCTTTTCTCACATAAAGGTGACGAACGTCAGCTCCAAATCACCCATGAATCGGGGCGTTGGCGCAGAGACCGTCGCAGCGGGCCATGACCCGGCCCTTGCCGGGGATACGACGGGACGTCACCCCGGCAATAAGTACAATGACGATCAATAAGATGCCGAGGCCCGGCCCCGAACGAGGGGATCCTGCCGGATGATCAGGGGCTTGACCAGGGTCAGACCGCCCGCCTTGAGGGTAAGTTTGTAGGCACCGGGGTCGGCCGGTATGTCGTTGAGCTTACTGGTCCTCGTGTTGATGCCCGCGTATCTCCTTCCCCGCGCCGTCAGGGACTTCTCGAGCTCCTCGTTAAGGCGGACCCGCTCTTCCCACGCGGGCTCCGTGTTGAACTTGTCGAGCAGGCCCTGTTCCTCGGCCGTGAGCTCCGGCGGACCGAACTTGAACTCCCAAACGAAGCGGTTGAGGCCGGGCTGGCCCTTGAGATCGGCCGTGAAGGTCGCATTCCCTTCCAGGTCGGAGATTTCGAGGACCGCCTCTTTCACCTCCGGGCCCAGATGGTAGTGGATGAGGGCCCCCTGGGGCGGATTCTGCCCCTGGAAAAGGAACTGGCCCCGCGACCCGCCCCGTCCGATCGGGATCCACTGGGTCGCCGCCCGCTGATCGAAGAGGTACGCCGGCGCCGCGGCCGCCGCCGGATCCATCTGCTCGAGGGCCGTGATGTCGTCGCAGATCCAGATGCCGCGCCCGTGGGTCCCGGTGATGAGGTCCTTGAAAACGGGGTGGATGAGGATGTCGTGGACGGCGACCGTCGGGAGGTTGTTCATGAACCGCGCCCACGTTTTCCCGCCGTCGGTCGTAACGAAGATCCCGAACTCCGTGCCGAGGAAAAGCAGGCCGGGATTGACGGGATCCTCGCGGATGACGTAGGCGACCTGGCCGTCCGGCAGGCCCTTCCCGATATTGGTCCAGGTCTTCCCGAAATCCGACGTCCTGAACACCCAGGGCGCGAAGTTGTCGCTGCGGTGGCCGTCGAGCGTGACGTAGCAGACGCCGGCCGCGAAACGGGAGGCCTCGACCCGGCTGACCCAGAGGCCCTCCGGCACGCCCTTGAGGTTCGGCCGGACGTTGGCCCAGGTCTTCCCCCCATCGCGGGTCACCTGGATGTTGCCATCGTCGGTCCCGGCCCAGAGGATCGCCGGGTTCAGCGGGGATTCCGAGATCGTCACGATCGTGCAATGGTTCTCGGCCCCCGTGACGTCCGGGGTCAGGCCCCCCGTCTTCCGGTCGATCTTGACGGGGTCCGAGGTGCTGAGGTCCGGGCTGATGATGGTCCAGGAGTCGCCCCGGTCGGTCGTCTTGAACAGGAAGTTGCCGCCGAAGTACACGACGCCCGGCTGATGGATGGAGGGAACGATGGGGCTGCTCCAGTTGAAGCGGAACGGATTGTCGTCGCCCCACCCTTTTTCGCGCTGGAGGTCGATGAGCTCCCGGGTGACGAATTCGTCGTAGTTGAGGATGTTCGTCTTGCGCGGCCGGATGCGGGTCGGTTGCCGGATCTCGACGTCGACCCGGTTGATGTTGCCCTGCTGGCTCTCGGCGTAGACGATGCCGTCGTCGAAGGGGTCGACGGGCGTGTAGAACCCGTCGCCGCCGCCGATCCGGAACCAATGGTCGGTCAGGATGCCCGCAGGGTCTCGGCTGTTGGAGGGCCCGCCCCAGCTGCCGTTGTCCTGGAGGCCGCCGTAGACCCAGTAGGGTTCGCGCCTGTCCGCGCCGACGGCGTAGAACTGGCTCAGGGGGAGATTGTCGTAGAAGAGATAGTTCTTCCCGTGGTCGTGGGTCAGGGCCGTGCCCCCGTCGTTCCCGATATAGAACCGGTCCTTGTTTCCGGGATCGGACCAGAGGGCGTGATAATCGCCGTGGATCCCCGTTCTCTGCGCCTGCAGGGTCTTGCCGCCGTCGAACGAGATCGAAAAGCCGCCGGCGACGACGTAGACGATGCGGTCGTCCAAGGGGTTGACATAGATGTGGCTGTAGTAAAAGGGGCGGTTGTTGTACCGGTTCATGAATTGCCAGGTCTCGCCGCCGTCCTCGCTCCGGTAGATGCCCGTGCCGAGCTTGGTCATATCCTCGAAATCGGGGTTCGGCTTTCCGTCGGGGAGCGTCGGCCGGGGCTGGAAGCCGTGCTCGACGAAGGCCATGAGGACTTTCGGCCTCGTCCGGCAGACGGCCAGCCCGATCTTGCCGAGATCGCCCTCGGGGAGCCCGGCCGTCAATTTTTTCCAGGAAGCCCCGCCGTCGACGGATTTGAAGATCCCGCCGTTCGGCCCGCCGCTGTCGAAGCGGTACGGTCGGCGGAGGCGCTGCCAGAAACCGGCGTAGAGGATGTCGGGATCCGAGGGGTCCATGACCAGCTCGATGGCCCCCGTCTTGCCGTCGTCGGGGAGGCCGTTGGTGAGCTTGTTCCAGGTCTTGCCGCCGTCGGAGGTCATGAACAGGCCGCGGGAGCCGGAATACCCCCAGAGGTGTCCGCCCGCGGCGGCGAAGACCTTGTCCGGGTCGGTCGGGTGGGTGACGATCCGGGAGATCGAATGGGTGTCCTCGAGGCCCATGTTCACGAACGTCTTGCCGCCGTCGACGGATTTGTAGATGCCGTCCCCCCAGGCGATACTGTTGCGCGGGTTCTTTTCGCCCGTCCCGACCCAGAGGATGTCCGGGTTCGGCTGATAGATGGCGACGTCGCCGATGGAGGCAGCCCCGTAAGTGTCGAAGATAGGCTGCCACGTCGTCCCGGCGTTGACGGATTTCCAGACCCCGCCCGAGGCCGAGCCGACGAGGACGAACGTGAAATCCGTGTCGAGGGCCTCGATGTCGGAGATCCGGCCCGACATGTTAGCCGGACCGATGTTCCGCCACGGGAAGGCCCTGGCGATCCCCAGATCGTCCTTGGCGTCCGCGGCATTTTGGGCCATGGCGGATCCGGCGGTCAGAACGCAAACGCACACGAAAAACGCGAGGCTCCATCGTTTCATGGTCATGTCCGCTCCTTCTTTCGGGATGGGCGCTTCCTCTCGTGAGCTCATAATATTTTGCCCCGCGGCGCGTGTCAATGCTGAATGGAGTCGCTCATTCCGCTTCCTTCCCTGCTCCGCCTGAGGTAAGATGGGCCTCTTTAGACCTTGCGCCGAAGCGAACCCATGGCCAACGCGAACAGAGTGACCCTGGTTGCCGAACCTGTCGGCAGGACCCTTGTCCAGCTGACCTGGCCCATGATCGTCGGTCACTTGGGGATGGTGGCCTTCAATCTGGCCGATACCTTTTACGTGGGGCGTCTTGGGACCCGCGAGCTGGCCGCCATGAGCTTCACCTTTCCCGTGGTCATGGCGGTTTCCAGCCTCGCGATCGGTTTGGGGATCGGGACGGCCGCGGTCGTTTCCCGAGCGATCGGGGAAGGAGACGAGCACAAAATCCGCCGGTTGACGACGGACAGCCTGGTCCTGGCGTTCATCATCGTGGCGGCATTCATCGGCCTCGGGATCCTGAGCATCGACCCGGTCTTCCGGCTCCTGGGGGCGGAGCCCGATCTTCTGCCGCTCATCAAAGAGTACATGCGGATCTGGTACCTGGGCATGATCTTCGTCGTCGTCCCCATGGTCGGGAACAACGCCATCCGGGCCACCGGAGACACCAAAACCCCGACGGCGATCATGCTCGTGGCGGTCCTGATCAACGTCGTCCTCGATCCGCTCCTGATCTTCGGATTTGGCCCTTTCCCCCGGCTTGAGCTCGCCGGGGCCGCGGCCTCGACGGTCATCTCCAGAGCGACGACGTTCGTTGTGGCCCTCTGGGTTCTGGGCCGCCGGGAGAGGATGTTGACGGCGCGGTTCCCTTCCGTGAGGGCCGTCATGTCCTCTTGGGGGAAGATCCTGTACATCGGGCTACCTTCCGCCGCCACCCGGATGATCGTCCCGATCGCCATCGGGATCATCACCCGGATCGTCTCCGCCTACGGAGCGGAGGCCGTGGCCGCGTACGGGGTCGCTTCCCGGATCGAATTCTTCGCCTTGATGGTGATCATGTCTCTGGGCGCCGTCTTCGCCCCGTTCACCGGCCAGAACTGGGGGGCGGGTCGTCTCGACCGGGTTAGGGTGGGGATGCGATCGAGCGCAAGGTTTTCGTTGCTCTACGGCCTGGGGGCTTTTGTTCTTCTCGCCGCCGCGGCTCACCCCGTCGCAGGTTTCTTCACCCGGAACCCGGACGTCGCCGCCGCGATCAAGCTCTATCTCCGGATCGTGCCCCTCGGCTACGGCCTTCAAGGCGTTCTCGTCATCGTCGGGGCGGCCTTGAACGCTCTCAACAAGCCGCTCCACGCCGCCGGCCTAGTCCTTTCCCAGATGATCGTCATTTATGTGCCCCTGGCGTACCTCGGCTCGAGCTTGTTCGGCTTGGCCGGGGTCTTCATGGCCCTCGGCCTCGTGTACGCCCTGGGGGGGATCGCCGGCCATTTCCTCTTCGGTAAAACTCTCCGTTCGATCGAATAAGCCTCGCAAACCTTAGCGCTCCACGGGCGTGCCGTGCACAAGTCGATCAGCCAGGGGATTCGCTCGACCGCCTGGTCCTATTTCACACCCGAAGAAACCCCCCAAACCGGTTGACGGCCCCGGAATCCCTTGCCTCGGGCCGGTCCGTTCGGCCATAATAGGGCGAGGGCGGCGGTTCGCCGCAAGAGGAGGTCAGAATGGCCAAGAAAATCGCTCTAGGGATCCTCCTGCTGGCCCTGGTGGTGATCGTGTTCGTCCAGAACCCCGGGGAGGTCAGCTACCGGATCTATTTCTGGAGGTTCACGATCTCGCAAATGATCCTCCTGCCCCTGACGCTCCTGATCGGGTTCTTCCTCGGGCTCTTTGCGGCCGGGATCCGCAAGCGCAGGCCCTGACGGGCGGCCTGGACGGGCGAAGATGCGGAACTTCGATTTCAAGCGCGCCCTCATTCCCACGGTGCGTTGGCTCGAACGGGCGCTGGCCGTGGTGGTCCTGGCCGGCGTTCTCGTGGCTTTGGTCCTGGGCGCGCGGATGATGGCCGGGGCGGATTGGTCGGCAATCGAGACCTTCTACGAACTCATTTACCGGATCCTGCTCCTCGTGATCGGCCTGGAGCTCGTCCGGATGCTGATCACGCACAGCCTGGGCGCGGTTCTCGAGCTGTTGGCTTTCGTCATCGCCCGCAAGATGCTGAAGCCCGATCTGACGGCCGTGGACATCATCCTCAGTGTCATGGCTTTCGTCATTCTTCTCGCGGGACGGAAGTTCCTGATGAGCCGGACTTGTTACGAGCCGGACGAGATCGCGGAAGAGACGGCCGCCCGGCCGAAGGAAAGTGGGGCCTAGGCGTTCGGGCCGTCGGCCCCATCATCGGTGATCGCACGCTCTCTTCTTCCCCGTGTCGGACTTGACATACATAGAACTGTTATGTATAGTAGATCAAGGTAAAGGAATCCGGTCATCGTGAACATCGACAAGGACCTCGTGGCCGCGTCATCCACGCCCCTGGTACTCGCCATCCTGAGCGAAGGCGAGAGCTACGGCTACGCGATCCTCAAGCGGATCAGCGAGCTGTCCGGGGGCGAGCTGAGATGGACCGACGGCATGCTCTACCCCCTCCTGCACCGCCTCGAACGCAACGGCCTTGTCCAGGCGTCCTGGGGACGCTCGGAAACCGGCAGGCGGCGCAAGTATTACCGTTTGACCCGTCCGGGGGCGGAGCAGCTCGACCGCCAGCGCCGCCAGTGGCACGTGGTGGATCAAGCGATGCGGGGTATCCGGCGCATGGCCATCGACCCGGCGAAACAGCCGATCTGATCGACCCGACAGGAGTGAGACCGTGACGAACAAACCGATCTTGGAAGAACGCATCGATCAGTGGCGGCAGTTCCTCCGGAGACGGCAAGCCGTTCATTCCGCCGATGTCGCGGAGCTCGAGGACAACCTGCGCAGCCAGATCGATGCGCTGCGCGGGGCGGGCCTGGACGAGGACGAAGCGTTCCTGGTGGCCGTCAAGCGTTTGGGCGACCTGGATGCTCTGGCGCGCGAATTCGCGAAAGAGTATTCCGAGCGTCTCTGGAAACAGCTCGTGGGTGCTTCCTGGGGAGACGCGTCGCCGCTGACCAAGCCGCGCGACGCCGCCGTGGCCGTGGGACTTGCGATCGCCGCGGCTGTCGCGATCAAGATCCCCGAGCTCTTCGGCCTCCGCTTCATGGAGCCCGCGGCGGACCAATCCTTCTACATGCGCAATCTCAGCCTCTTCGTCCTTCCGTTCCTGGCCGCCTTCTTCGCGCTAAAACGCAACCTGAGCCGGAGCGGATGGCTCTGGCTGGCCGTTCCGTTCTTCGCGGCGGGATTGGTGGTGAACCTTTTGCCGTTCAAACCAGAAAGCCATACCGAAGCGCTGGCCGGGATCCATCTCCCGATCGCGCTGTGGCTGATGGTCTGTTATGCTTACGCCGGAGGCCGGTGGCGCGACCATGAGCAGCGCATGAACTACGTCCGGTTCTCCGGCGAGTGGTTCATCTACTACACCCTCATCGCGCTCGGGGGAGGCGCCTTGATGGGCCTCACGAGCTTCATCTTCGAGGCCATCGGACTCAACGCGGAGAGGGCACTCGCGGGCTGGGTCATGCCGTGCGGAGCGCTGGGAGCGGTGATCATCGGCGCTTGGCTGGTGGAGCACAAGCAGAGTGTCATCGAGAACATGGCGCCCGTGCTCACGTGGCTCTTCACGCCCCTCTTCACGGCGCTGCTCCTGATCTTCGTCGTGGCCATGATCTGGACGGGCAATCCCATCAGCGTCGAGCGGGAGGTGCTCATCGGATTCGACCTGCTGTTGGTCGTCGTGCTGGGCTTGCTCCTGTACGCGATCTCGGCCCGTGATCCGCAGGCGACTCCCGGCCGATTCGATGTCTTGCAGCTCCTGCTGGTTTCGAGCGCTCTCATCGTGGACGCGCTCGCGCTGTGGGCGATCGCCGCGCGGATATCCGAATTCGGCTTCAGTCCCAACAGGACGGCCGCGCTCGGCCTGAACCTGCTGCTGCTTACGAATCTTGCTTGGTCGGCCGTGCTCTACGCGCGTTTCATCAGACGAAGCGCCCCTTTCAAGCGCCTCGAGCGCTGGCAGACGGCCTTCATGCCGGCGTTCGCGGTTTGGGCGTGGTTCGTGACGGCGCTCTTCCCGGTGATTTTCGGCTACCGGTAGCGTCGCCTGATCCTCCCATGACCCAGGGAGGATGTTAGGCCGGAAGCGAGTGGAAGATCCCGGCCTTGTCCACTCCCCCTTCGGTCACCGGAAGATGCCGATGCGGGTGGAAGTTGATCCGATCCCCAAAGGTCTGGACGACGACGATGATGCCGGGGACGAGCTCATCGCCCGTCAACGCGGTCTTGGATGCCAAGAAACTGTGCCGGCCTCGACAGGTGCCCATCCCGGCGCTGATGGAGAATCAGGGAGAAGTCACTCGTATCGCAGGCACTCGGCGGGATTGATCCGGGCGGTCTTGAGGACCTGGTAGCTCACGGTCCCCAGGGCGACGGCGAAGGTGACCGAGGACGCGGCCAGGATAACGAGAGGTTCGAACGGCGTCCTGTAGACGAAGAGGTTCAGAAACATCCTCACAGCCAGGTAGGACACCGGCGCGGCGACGAGGTTAGCCGCGAGAACGGTCAGGACGAACCTCCGGGAGAGAAGGGCGAGGATCCCGGTCGCCGAGGCCCCCAGGACCTTGCGGATCCCGACCTCCTTACGGCGCTGCTCGGTGAGGAGCGAGGCCAGCCCGAAGAGCCCGAGACAGGAGATGAACAGGGCGATCCCGGTGAAGGCGTCGAGGACGCCGTTGAAGAAGCCGAGAGGGCTGTAGACGAGGCTGAAGAAATCGTCGATGAACCGGTAGTCGAAGGGGAAGCCGAGTGCGATCTCGGCGAAGACGCCCTTCATGTAGGCTAGAGTTCCAGGCATGTCCTCCGGGCTGATCTTGACCAGGATGTCGAAATACCAGTCCGGGCGGACGGCCATGACGAGCGGGGAGATCTCGAAGATCAGGGGGGCGAAGTTGAAATCCTTGACCACCCCGATGATCCGTCCTTCCTGCCCGGCCAGGGTGAGTCTCTTGCCGAGCGGCTCCTCGTAACCGAGAAGCGGTAGGGCCGATTCGTTGACGACGAAGGCCCCGCCCGAATCCGTCGGGAACTCTTCCGAGAAATCCCGGCCGCGGACGATCTCCAGGCCGAAGGTCTCGGAGTAGTCGGGATCGACGTAGAGGAAGTTGACCTCGACGCCCTCTTCCTCGTCCATTCCCTCCCACTCGAGGTTGTTGACGTTGAACAGGAAATGGGGGACGGCGGAGGCGGCCGTCACGTTGAGGACCCTTGGGTTCTGGAGGAGGCGGTCCTTGAAGAGGTCGTACTTCTCCCGGATCTCATCGTTGGCCTGGAAGCGGATGATTTGCTCCCGGTCGAAGCCGAGGTCCGCGTTGCGGATGTAGCGGAACTGTCTTTGAGCAAAGACCGTCAGGATGATCATGACCACGGCGGCGGCGAACTGGCCCATGACGAGGACCGTCCGCAGGACCGCCGACCGGCCGCCCTTGTGGATCTCGTTCTTGAGAACCCTGACGGGTTTGAACGAGGAGAGGACGAGGGCCGGATAGCTTCCCGCGGCGAGCCCCGTCGCGAGGGCCACGGCGGCCAGGAAGAGGAGCGTGGGAAGGCCGCCCGCGCCGAAAAGGGAGAGCTCCTTCCCCTGGCTCGCGTTGTAAACGGGGATGACGAGTTCGACGAGGGCGACGGCGAGAAAGAGCGACAGGAAGGACATCCCGACGGCCTCTCCGAGATACTGGCGGACGATTTCCGGGCGCCCGGCCCCGACGACCTTCCGGACCCCGACCTCGAGGGCCCGGATCGAGGAGTGGGCCGTCGAGATGTTGGTGTAATTGACGCAGGCGATGGCCAGGACGGCCGCGGCGATGACGCCGAAGATGATGATGACCCGCCGGTCGTTCCCTCCGCCGTGGGAGAAGGTCAGGTGGGCGTCGGGCAGGGACTGGAGCGAAACGCGGTAGGCGTCCTCGGGGTGGTGTTCGAGGATGACCCCCGAGATCTTGGCTTCGACGGCGTCGGGCGAGGCCCCCTCGCGGAGGAGGACGTAGCCCGCGGTCTGTCTCGCCCAAGTCGAGAGAAGCTCCCGGCCCTCGAGCTCGAGGGAGGCCACGAAATCGAACTGGAGGTGGGAGTTGACGGGCACGTCGTCGATGATCCCCGTGACCACGAGGTCCTCCACCTCGTTCCAGCGGAGGGTCCTCCCCATGGGGTCGGCCGAACCGAAATACTTGTCTGCGGCCGACCGGGTGAGGACGACCGATCGCGGGCCGGCAAGCGCCGTCTCCGGGTCGCCATCGAGAAAGTCGTAGCTGAACATGGTGAAGAAGGACGCGTCGGCGAGAAAGAAGCGCTCTTCATAGAAGGAGACGTCGCCGAGGCGGACGGCGCTCGGATAGGCCCGGTCGCGGACCCGGACCGTCTCCTCGATCTCGGGAAACTCGTCCTTGAGGATATGCGGGAGGATGTACGGGGTGCTCGGGAATCCGGGGTCGGCCGGGTCGTCGGCCCTGTGGAGGATGAGACGGAAGAGCCGGTCCGAGTCGGCGTGGAAGGAGTCGTAGTGGGTCTCGTCGTGGATCCAGAGGGCGATGAGGATGAAGCAGGCCATGCCGACGGCGAGGCCGGCGATGTTGATCAGGGAATAGGCCTTGTGCCTCCTGAGGTTCCGGATCCCGACCTTGACGTAATTTCTGAACATAACGTCTCCTGTGAAAGTCGTTTCCTCCTAGCAAACCTCACAATGAAGCGCAACTCTCGCGACAGTGCTGGAACATCC
>DSDX01000269.1 GCA_011048485.1 Candidatus Aminicenantota bacterium
CTCTTGAGCAGGGACCTGCGGCACTCGTCGCCGACCACGTTCGCGTTGACCCGGATGAGGGACTTGATCTCGAGCCGCCCGTCCGGCTTGAGCTCGGCCGACCGGAAGGCCGGATCGAGACGGTCCCGGACCTCGTCCAGGGCCTTGCTGATGAGGTTGAAGGCGACCGGCCCGATCTCCTTCGAAACGTGCTTGAAGACGAAGGCGCACTTGGCGTTGAACGCGGCCAGGATCCGGTCCATGCCGGCGAGGGACAGGTCCCCGGCCAGCCGGCCCGTCTTCGGCTTGGGGCCGGCCGTCCCGGCCAGGCCGAGCAGGACCAGGACGAAGAGGGACCGCCGGGTCTCCGCCGCCCCCACGTCGCTGGCAGCCGTCAGCTCCTCGACCGTCGCCGGCGGCTCGAGAAGGCCGAGGACGTATTTCTCGGTCAGCGACAGGCCGAACGCCTCGGCGGAGAAGACGGGCAGCCGGCGGACGCGCTCCCCGGCCTCCGGGAGCACCCTGTCGATCGCGGCCTCGTCCCGGATCCGCCGGGCCCCTTCGAGCAGGAGGTCCGGGATGTCGATGGCCTCGACGTAGATCCGGGCCGGGGGGCCGCTCCGGGTATGGAATTCCCGCTCGATTCCGGTCTCCTCGAGGAGCGAGAGGGCCTCCTGCCGGGCATAGGCCCGGAGGAGCGTCCAGAGCCGGACCGGCTCGAAGAGCCCGTTGTCGACGAGCGCCCGCAGGATGGAGACGCCGGTCCTCTGGACGTGCTCTTCGACCCGGTTCAGGGCGATGAGGTCGGTCTCGCCCGTGGTCAACAGGAAGCGCAGGAAATCCTGCTCCTCGAACGACACCGAATCGAGGACGAGCGAGCCCCGGTCGAACGACAGGCATTTCGGGACCCCGGCCCCCTTGACGTAGAGGGATCCGCTCAGCCCCTGTTTCCAGATCTCGGCCAGGACGCGAGCGACGGGAGCGCGGGCGAAGTCCCCGGACGCGAACCAATCGTCCATAGGCCTAATGTATCGGCGGGAGGGCGCTAAGTCAATCGTCGGCGGCGTCGGCGTCAGCGCAGGAAGCTCATGCCGATGAGACCGATCCCGATATTGGCCAGGGCCTTGAGGAGCCAGACGCCGTAGGACAGGGCCAGGGCCTTCCCCGGCTTGATCTTGAAGATCGCCGCCAGGCCGAAGGCCAGGACGCCGAACGTCCAGAGCTGGAAGAAATCGATCTGGGTCAGCACGATGTAGGGCGTCGACGTGACCTCCATCCGGGGGAAGAGCAGGGCCAGGCTGGTCGACGTCTGCATGAGCGACTTCCGGGTCAGGGCCAGGACCAGTCGCACGGCGTTGCCCAGCAGCTTGTCGACGAGGCTGGCGTGGACGAGCGCGGCCAGGACCTGGACGTAGGTGCCCTGGGTGGAGAGGAAACGGCCCAAAATGAGGAGCAGGAGGGTCTGGACGAGGAGCGCCGCGACGGCGAAGAGCGGCGTCGTGATGAAGATCTGGAGGATCTGCCCGGACCGGGACGGGTTCTCGGCCCGCTCGATCATCTGGGCGTAGTTATCCTCGCCCATCCTCTCCTTGAGGGCCGTGTTGTCCCTCATCAGGGCCAGCTGGTCCTGCTGCATATAGGGGAGGACGACGAAATTGAAGGCGATGAGGGCGACCAGGACGACGACCAGCGTGTCGATCCAGACGGGCTTCGCGGCCAGCCCCTCGAACGTCTGACGCGGGCTGAAGAACACGCCCTCGATGCGCTTGAGGAGAGTCATGGGCTAGGCTCCTTTCCGTTCGTCCTTCTCGATCCGGCCGTCGCGGATGTGGATGATCCGCTGGGCCCGGTCGGCGACCTCGCGGTCGTGGGTGACCATGATGATCGTGTCGCCCTGTGCGTGGATGCGGTGGAAGAGGTTGAGGATCTCCCCGCCCGTCCGGCTGTCGAGGTTCCCCGTCGGCTCGTCGGCCAGGAGCAGGGAGGGCTCGTTGACCAGGGCCCGGGCGATGGCCACCCGCTGGCGCTCGCCGCCCGAGAGCTCGGCCGGCTTGTGGCTCATGCGGGCCTTCATCTCGACCCGCTCGAGGGCCCGGCGGGCCTTCTCCAGGCGCTCCGCCTTTTTCGCCCCGGCGTAGACGAGCGGCAGCTCGACGTTGTGGAAGGCCGAGGCCCGCGACAGGAGATTGAAGACCTGGAAGACGAACCCGATCTCGCGGTTCCGGATGAAGGCCAGCTCGTCCTCCGTCATGGCGCTGACGAGCTTGCCGTTGAGGCGGTACGTGCCGGATGTCGGCGTGTCGAGGCAGCCGATGAGGTTCATCAAGGTCGATTTGCCCGAGCCCGACGGGCCCATGATGGCCACGAACTCGTTGGGCTCGACGGTCAGGGTCACGCCCCGCAGGGCCTCGACCTTCTGCTGGTCGAGTTGATAGACCTTCCAGAGGTCCTCGACGAAGATGACGACCGGGTCCTTCCCGCTCATGGGATCGTGGTTTCCTTCTTCGGCTCGGCTTTGACTAGGACGCCGTCCTTGAGCTCGCGGAGGGACGCGTACGGTCCGGTGACGATGGATTGGCCCTCCTCGAGGCCCGAGGTGATCTCGATCATCATGCCCCCGGTGATGCCCTTGACGACCGGGACGAACGCGGCCCGCTCGTCCACGACGGCGTAGACGCCCTCCTCTTCCCGGGCCGCCGCGGCGGCGCCGGCCTCGACGTTCGCCTTGTCCCTCAGGACGAGGGCGGAGATGGGCACGGACAGGACCTGCTGTTTCTCGGCCACGATGATGTCGGCCGACGCGGACAGGCCGGGCTTGAGCTTCCGGTTGGGCTCGTTGAGCGTGACGACGACCTTGAAGTCCTTGGATTCCTGGGTCGAGAGCCCGCCGGTCGCCTGCTGGATGGCGGAGCTGCCGATCTCGGTGACCCGGCCCTTGAAGATCGTGTCCGGCAGGGCGTCGACGCGGACGTTGGCCTGCTGCCCGAGGGCGACGCCGATGACGTCGGTCTCGTCGACCTCGACCTCGACCTCCATGACCGACAGGTCGGCGATGGTCATCAGGACCGTGCCCGGATTGTTCATCGTGCCGATGATGGCCACCTCGCCCTCCTCGACCCGGAGGCTGGTGATGACCCCGTCGATGGGCGAATCGTAGGTCGTTTTGGCCAGATTGTCCATCGTGCTCTTGAGGGAGGCCTCGGCCTGCTTGATCTGGAAGCTGATGGCGTTGGACTGGGCCACAGAGACGTCGTACTGGGCCTGGG
This sequence comes from Candidatus Aminicenantota bacterium, assembly GCA_011048485.1. Taxonomy (GTDB): domain Bacteria; phylum Acidobacteriota; class Aminicenantia; order Aminicenantales; family Saccharicenantaceae; genus RBG-16-66-30. The sequence goes on from DSDX01000269.1 coordinate 3,246, forward strand.
CCGCCTCGAGCTGGTCCTTGGAGATGAGATCGTCGTCGAAGAGCTTCTGCTGGCGGCCAAGGGAGTTCTTGTCCCTCTGAAGCCGGGCCTCGGCCTGGATCAGATCGGCGTTGGCGGCCCTGATGAAATTCCGGTCCCGATCGGCGTTGGCCTCATATTGGGTCGAATCGAGCTTGAGCAGGAAATCGCCGGCCTCGACCTCCTGTCCCTCGACGACGCCGATCTTGATGATCCGGCCGGGGACCTGGGCGCTGATGTTGACGCTCTTCTTCGGCTTGATCTCGCCCGAGGCCGAGACGATGGAGGTCAGGTCCTGCCTCTTGACCTCGTCGATGGTCACGCTGACCGTTTTCTCGCGCCGGGACTGAAGGTTGGCGATGACGATGGCGCCCAGGGCCAGGAGGACGGCCAGGGCGATCAGGGGCTTCCTCCGCCGCTTGAAGAAACTCGCCTTTTCGTTCATGGTTCAAACCTTTCGGGTGCAGCTTCGTACGCTATCCGCTCATTATACTACGGATTTGCGCCCGGCAAGTTCAGCCGGGATCCCTCATCGCCCCTTGTCTGTCCCCGGTTTCCCCTATAAGATAGAGGGGCCCATGGAAGACCTCAAGGCGTTCGTCGAGGCCGGCGAGGCCGCCGTCCGGGAGGCCGGGGCCTACCTGCGGGCGAACCTCGGCCGGCTCGTGGAGGCCTCCTACAAGGGCGCTGTCGACCTGGTGACGCCGTTCGATCTCGGGGCCCAAGAAATGCTCGTCGACCGCCTGGCCTCGGCCTTCCCGGAGCACGGCTTTCTGGCCGAAGAGGGGCTGGCCCGGCCTGGCGCGTCCGACCACCGCTGGATCATCGATCCCCTCGACGGCACGACCAATTTCGCCCACGGCTTCCCCGTCTTCAGCGTCTCCGCCGCCCTCGAGCGCTCCGGCCGGACGGTCCTTGGTCTCGTCTACGACCCGATGCGCGAGGAGATGTTCCGGGCCGAGGCGGGCGGAGGGGCTTTCCTCAATAGCGCCCCGATCCGCGTCTCCGGCGTCGAGCGACTGGACCGGGGACTCCTCGCGACGGGTTTTCCTTATGATGTCCGGCAGAGCCCCGCGAACAACCTCGACCACTGGAGCCGGTTCATCGTCCGTGCCCAGGCCATCCGGCGCTGCGGGTCGGCGGCCCTCGACCTCTCCTATGTCGGCTGCGGCCGCTTCGACGGCTTCTGGGAGCTCAAGCTCAAGCCCTGGGACGTGGCCGCCGGGGCCCTGATCGTCCAGGAAGCGGGCGGGCGGGTCACGGACTTCGCGGGGCGCCCGTTCGCGCTCGACGCCCCGGAGATCGTGGCCACCAACGGACGCGTCCACCAAGCCATCATCGACGTCCTGGCCCTGGCCGGCCCGGAAGGAGGGACCGATGGCCGCTAAGCGCGCGCTTCTTTGCGCCGGCTTCGCTTTGTGGGGACTTGCCGCCCCCGCCTTGGGCGGGGGGCCGCCGCCTCAGATACCGTTCGCTTTCCCTCCCGTCGAGAAGACGGTCGCCGTCGACGCGACGGCCGGCTGGGTGGATACGGGCCTCGACGTCGGGGCCGGCGACGAGCTTCACTTCCTGGCCTTCGGGGAGATCGACCTCCAAAGGGGGAATCCGGGCGCCGTCTGCGGCCCCCGCGGGATCGATCTCGTCACGGTCGACCAGCCCATCCCCGACGCCAACCTCGGCGCGCTCGTCGGCAAGGTCGCCCAGCTCGTGGCCGCCCGGATCGACGAGGATTCGGGACAAGAGGTCCGGGACGAGATCTTCGCCCTGTTCCTTGTCGGCGAGGAGAGGGCCGTCACGGTCCCCTTCAAGGGCCGACTCTATCTGGGCGTCAACGAGAACGTCTTCAACGACAACGGTGGGGGCTTCTCGGTCGTCGTCATCCGGCGGCCGCGCTGACCGGAGGGCTCCCTCAGGCCTCTCCTTCGGCCGCCCTCGAGGCCAGGTGCTCGTCCATGAACTGGGTCGTGTACCGGCCGGCCGCGAATTCCGAGTCCGACAGGATGTCCAGGTGCAGGGGGATGTTGGTCTTGATGCCGACGATGGTCGTCGTTTCCAGGGCCGCCCGCATCTTGGCGATGGCCAGCTCCCGGCTAGGAGCGTAGGCGATGATCTTGGCCACGAGCGAGTCGTAGTCCGGCGGGACGACCCAGCCGCAGTAGGCGGCGGAGTCGACGCGGATGCCCTCCCCCCCCGGCAGGACGAGGAAGTCGATCTTGCCCGGCGAGGGGGCGAAGGTCTTCGGGTCCTCGGCGTTGATCCGGCACTCGATCGCGTGGCCCCGCATCTCCTGGGCGAAGGGCGGGGCGTATTTCTCCCCGGCGGCGATGCGGATCTGGGCTTTGATGAGGTTGATGCCGTAGACCATCTCGGTGATCGGGTGCTCTACCTGGACCCGGGCGTTGGCCTCCATAAAGTAGAACTTGCGGTCCTCGTCGACGAGGAACTCGAAGGTGCCCAGGCTTTGGTAGCCCACCACGGCGGCGGCCGCCTCGACCTCCTTGATCATCCGGCGGCGCATTTTCCAGTCGATGAACGGCGAGGGCGTCTCTTCGATGAGCTTCTGGTAGCGCCTCTGGACGGAGCATTCCCTCTCGCCGAACGCCGTCACCTTGCCCTGCCGGTCGCCGATGACCTGGATCTCGATGTGGCGGGCCCCGCTGACGTATTTCTCGATGTAGAGGGACGGGTCGTTGAAGGCCGCTTTGGCCTCGCCCTGGGCGATTGGGAACGCGTCCTCGAGCTGGGCGGCCGTGCGGCAGATCCGCATGCCCTTGCCTCCCCCGCCGGCCGCGGCCTTGATGATCACGGGGTAGCCGATCTTGGCCGCCGTCTTCTTGGCTACGGCCAGATCGTCGATGACCGTGTCGCTGCCGGGCAGGATCGGCAATCCGGCCTTCTTCATGGTCTGGCGGGCCTTGTTCTTGTCGCCCATGAGCCTGATGATGGACGGCGGCGGGCCGATGAAGACCAGCCCCTGGGTCTTGCAGATATCGGCGAACTTGGCGTTCTCGGCCAGGAAGCCGTAACCCGGGTGGACGGCGTCGGCGCCGGTGATCTCGACCGCGCTGAGGATGTTGGCGACGTTGAGATAGCTCTCCGAGGCCTTGGCCGGTCCGATGCAGACCTTCTCGTCGGCCAGCAGAACGTGGAGGGCCTGCCGGTCCACGTCCGAGAACACGGCGACGCTCTTGATGCCGAGCTCCCGGCAGGAGCGGACGATGCGGAGGGCGATCTCCCCGCGGTTGGCGATCAGGAGCTTGGAGATCATCGGGCCTCAGCTCTCCGGCATGATGGCGAAGAGCTTCTGCCCGAATTCCACGGGCTTGGCGTTCTCGACGTAGACATCGACGACGGTCCCGTCGACGTCCGCCTCGATCTCGTTCATGAGCTTCATGGCCTCGATGATGCAGAGGGTCTGGCCCTTCTTGACCGTCTCCCCGATATCGGTGAACGGGGCCGAGGTCGGGTCGGGGGCCCGGTAGAAGGTCCCGACCATGGGCGAGGTGACGAGGTGATGGCCCTTGGCCGCTTCAGCGGCCAAGATCAGCGCTTCCGCCGCGGCGGCGGCCTCGGGCGTGGGGGCCGCCGGCAGCTCGGCCTGGGCGGGGGCCATGACCGGCGCGATCGGGGCGCTGTTCCGGGCGATCTTGACCTTGAGGCCCTCGACCTCGAGCTCGAAGACCGAGAGGTTCTTCTCCTCGAGAAGCCCGATCAGCTTGCGGATCTCGTCGTAGTCGATCTTGCCGTCCAGGGCGCCGTCCGCGGGTCCGACAGGCTTGCTGTTCTTGTCGCTCATACCCTGCTTCACCTCGCCGAAGTGAGTTTACCTTATCGGCATCCCTTCGAAAAGTCAAGCCGGGCCCCCGGTCAGGGGGGGGCGGCCCCCGGACGGGCGGCGAGGACGCCCCGGGCCCGTCATTGACGGCTCCGGGGGGTTGGCCTATGATGGCCCGAGGGACACGCGCCGATGTTCGAGCAGCTTTCCGGACGCCTCGAGAAGATGGTCAGGTTCCTCCGGGGCGAGGTCAAGGTCACCGAGAAGAACATTGCCGAGGCCCTGAAAATGATGCGCCTGGCCCTGCTCGAGGCCGACGTCAACTACAAGGTCGTCAAGGACTTCGAGGGCCGGATCAGGGAGCGGGCCCTGGGCGAGGAGGTCCTGAGCGGGCTCAATCCCGCTCAGCAGGTCATCAAGATCGTCCGCGACGAGATGGCCTCCATTCTGGGCGGGGCCCAGAAGCCGCTCCAGTTCGCGGGCCGCCCGCCCTCGGTCTTCATGCTCGTCGGCCTTCAGGGGAGCGGCAAGACGACGACCTGCGGCAAGCTAGCCCGCTGGGTCTCCGGCCTGGGGAGGCACCCCGTTCTGGCCTCGATCGACCTGAAGAGACCGGCCGCCCAGGACCAATTGAGGACGATCGCGGCGGGTCTCGGCTTCCCTTTCTTCGAAACGACCCCCGCCGGCAAGGCCTCCCCGGAGCGCGCCGCGCGGGAGCTGCTGGCCCACGCGGTCAACCGCGGCCTCGATCCCCTGATCGTCGATACGGCGGGCCGCCTCCACGTCGACGACGAGCTCATGGACGAGCTGCGCCTGGTCAAAGGTCTCCTCGACCCTGTCGAGGTCATCTACGTCGGCGACGCTATGACCGGGCAGGACGCCGTTCGGAGCGCCAAGGCCTTCGAGGAAAGGGTCGGGCTCACGGCCGTCATCCTGACCAAGCTCGACGGCGACGCCAGGGGAGGAGCGGCCCTGTCCATCGTCGCCGCGACGGGCCGCCCCATCAAGTTCATCGGGGTCGGGGAGAAGCCCGACAAGCTCGAGGTCTTCCATCCCGAGCGCATGGCCTCTCGCATCCTAGGCATGGGGGACGTCCTCTCGCTCATCGAAAAGGCCCAGGACCAGGCCGACATCGCCGAGGCCGAGGAGATGGCCCGCAAGCTCCGCAAGCAGGAGTTCACTCTCGAGGATTTCAAGAAGCAGGTCGTCCAGATGCGGAAGATGGGCTCGCTGTCCGAGCTGCTGGGGCATCTTCCCCAGGCCGGTCCTTTCAAGGGCCTGGGCAAGGCCCAGATCGACGAATCCAAGATGGCCCGTTTCACGGCCATCATCGACTCGATGACGCCCGAGGAGCGGGCCGACCCGCGCCTCCTCAACGGCAGCCGTCGGGCCCGCATCGCCCGCGGCAGCGGCCGGCCGGTCCACGAGGTCAATCAACTGGTCAAGCAGTTCCAGGAAATGCGGAAGATGATGAAAAGTGATTCCGTCCGCAAGCTCCTCGACGGCCTCAAATAAGGTTCCTCCCCCGATCCCGGGATGTCCCCCGGGGACGCGTCCCCATTCCGGAGATGACGCGCGATGGGAAGGCCCTCGAGCGGCTGTCCTCTCGGGGGGACAGAGACCCTTCCCCGGTTGACTTGCCCCCCGAATTCCGCTATGATTCACCAGCAAAGACCTCAACCACGGAAGTGAAACGCCAATGATGACCATGCGCTTGATGAGATTCGGCACCAAGAAGAAGCCGACCTACCGGATCGTGGTGATGGACTCGAAGAGAGCCCGCCAAAGCCAAGCCCTGGATATCCTGGGCACCTATACCCCCCTCGATGACCCCGCCGGCGTCCAGATCGACCTCGACAAGGCGAAGGCCTGGCTGGCCAAGGGCGTGCGGCCGTCGAGCACCGTCAAGTCCCTCTTGGACAGGGTCGCCAAGTCCGAGAAACCCGCTGATGTGAACGCATAAAGGAGGTCACTGTGAAGGAACTCGTAGAACTCATTGCCAAGGCGTTGGTCGATCAGCCGGAGCGTGTCCAAGTCACCCAGCTCGAGGGCGAGCAGACCACCATCCTCGAGCTCAAGGTCGCCCCAGAGGACCTGGGCAAGGTCATCGGCAAACAGGGACGGACGGCCCGGGCGATCCGGATCATCCTGGGCGCCGCGGGCATGAAGCTCAAGAGGCGCTTCAATCTCGAGATCATTGAAAAGGGCTGACCTCGTCGCGCTCGGCAAGGTCGTCCGGAGCCAAGGGCGCGAAGGCCACCTCAAGCTTAGGCTCTACGAAAAGGGGCCGACCCGGTTCAAGTGCGCGAGGGTCTATCTGAGCCGGGGGGACGAGGTCGAGCCTTACGGGATCGAGTCCCTGACCGTGGACCGCAACGCCACCATCCTCAAGCTCGCGGGCGTCGACACGCTGGACGCGGCCGACGCCCTGGCCGGCCGGGAGGTCCTCGTCGCCGAGTCGGACTTTCCGGACCCCGGCGAGGACGTCTTTTACGACTTCCAGGTCATCGGGAGCCGCGTCCGGACCCGGGACGGCACCGAGATCGGCCGAGTCGCCGCGGTCTTGGACGCCGGAGGGTCCCTTCTCCTGGTCGTGAGGAGAGGCGACAGGGAAGTTTATGTCCCGTTCACGGAGCCCATCTGCGTCAGCGTGGACCGGGGCGCGAGAGAGGTGGTCATCGACCCTCCGGACGGCCTGTTGGACTTGAATGAGATTTGATATAATCACGATTTTCCCGGAGATGTTCTCCGGCGTCTTCTCGGCCGGGGTCGTCAAAAAGGCCCTGGACCGGGGGATCGTCCGGATGGCGGTGCACGACCTGCGGGACTTCACGGCGGACAAGCACCGTCAGGTCGACGACCGGCCCTTCGGGGGGCTGGAAGGAATGGTCTTGAAGCCCGAGCCGATCTTTCGCGCCGTCGAGGCCGTCCGCGAGGAGGCCGGCGCCAAGGTCTACCTGCTCTCGCCCCAAGGCCGGACCCTGGACGCCCGGCTGGCCCGCGAGCTGGCCTCGGAGACGCAGGTCATCCTCATCTGCGGGCGCTACGAAGGCGTGGACGAGCGCGTCGCCGAGCACCTGGCCGACGGGGAGATCTCCATCGGCGACTTCGTCCTGTCGGGCGGGGAGTTGGCCGCCGCCGTGGTCGTGGACGCCGCCGCGCGCTTCGTCCCCGGCGTCGTAGGCAAGGAGGGCTCCGTCCGCAGCGATTCCTTCGCCGGCGGGATCCTGGCTTGCCCCCAGTACACGCGGCCGCGCGAGTTCCGCGGCCTCAAGGTGCCCCCCGTGCTCTTTTCGGGCGACCACAAGCGGATCGAGCGTTGGAGGCGCAGGAAGGCTTTGGAAAAAACGGCCCGGCAACGGCCGGACCTGGTCGAGCCCGGAGCCCTGTCCCCGGAGGACCGGGAGCTCCTGGAGGAAACTCCGCACGAAAGGAAGAGCTCATGAGCGTCATCACTGCGGTCGAAGATAAACACCTCAGGAAGGACCTCGCGCCCTTCGACATCGGCGACACCGTCAAGGTCCACGTCATCATCAGGGAAGGCGACAAGGAACGCGTCCAGATCTTCCGCGGCGACGTCATCGCCAAGCGCGGCGGCGGGACCAAGGCCACCTTCACGGTCCGCAAGGTCTCTTTCGGCGTCGGCGTTGAGCGCGTCTTCCCCCTCCACTCCAAGATGATCAAGACGATCGAGGTCGTCCGCAAAGCCAAAGTCCGTCGGGCCAAGCTCTATTATCTGCGCGAACGGAAGGGCAAGGCCGCCCGGCTCAAAGAGCGCAAGGGCTGATCCCCGGGGCCGTGGCCAGCCTCAGGCTCGAGAAAAGGCTCGTCAGGGGCGGCGCCGGGACTATCGCCGGGACCGACGAGGCGGGCCGAGGCTCGCTTTTCGGACCGGTCGTGGCGGCCGCGGTCGTCCTCCCGGCCGCATGGCTCTTCGGCCGTCCGCCGGCCTGGGCGTCCGAGATCGACGATTCCAAGCGCGTTCCCCCGGCCCGGCGCGCCCGGCTGGCCGCCGCCCTGCTCCGGGAAGCCTCGGGCGTGGGCCTGGGACTGGCCTCGGCGACCGAGATCGACGAGCTCAACATCTACCGCGCGGCCCACCTGGCCATGGTCCGGGCCGTGGAGAACCTGCCCGATCCGCCCGACATCCTCCTTGTTGACGGGTTCCCGATAAAAGAGGTACATTACCGGCAGATGGGCGTTCCCCGGGGTGACCGGATCAGCCGGTCGATCGCCGCGGCCTCCATCGTAGCTAAGGTCTTCAGGGACGGGCTGATGAGGACGTTCGACGCTCTCTATGAAGGCTACGGGCTGGCCCGGAACAAGGGCTACGGGACTGAGGAACACCTCCGGGCGCTGAGGGAGCGTGGGCCGACGGGCCTGCACCGGACCTCCTTCAAGCTCGGTTGAGGACGCGACTCATGACGGTGCGCACCGATCGGGTCAGGATCGTCGAACAGGCCGAGAAGTTCGTCCGCGCCGGCCGGATCAAGGAGGCCATCGCGGAATACGAGAAGCTCGCGCTCGGCGATCCCCAGGACGTGGGCACGCTCAACATCATCGGCGATCTCTACATCCGCCTCGGCCAGAACGACCGGGCCATCCGCTCCTTCCAGAAAGTGGCCGAGGAGTACGAGCGGCGGGGCTTGTTCTCGCAGGCCCTGGCCATCTGCAAGAAGATCCACAAGCTCACGCCCGAATCCGCGGACTACGCCCTCAAGCTCGGCGAGCTCTACGCCCAGCAGGGTTTCGTGGCCGACGCCAAGAAGGTCTACGCCGCCGTCGCGGCTCGACTGACCGATGAGGGCAAGACGGACCAGGCCATCGCCATCCTCGATCGGATGGTCAAGCTCGACCGGGATGACCACGAGGCCCGGAGGCATCTCGTCCGGCTCCAGCGGGAGTCCGGGAACCTCGAAGCGGCCCTGGACGAGCTCAACGAGGACGCCGAGGTCCACGCCGAGAAGGGCCGGCTCGACGAGGCTGCGGCCGTTCTTGCCGAGGCCCTGGCCCTGCGTCCGGGCGACCCGCGCAGCGTGATCGGGCTCGTCGATGTCTATAAGAAGCAGGACCGGCCCGACAAGGCCGTCGAGCTGCTCGAGAAGGAGCTGGCGGCCGCCCCCGACAACGTCCAGTTCCTCAGTACGCTCGGCAACGTCCATTTCGAGGCCGGCGAGACCCAGAAGGCGGAGGAGATCTTCACCCGGATCGTCACCGGCCATCCGTTCAACGTCAATGCCCGGATCAAGCTGGGACGGATCCAGATCCTCAAGGATAAGCTCGACCAGGCCTACGAGTTGTTCGAGCCGCTGATCAACAATCTGGTCAAGAAGCACAAGGACGAGAAGGCCATCGGGCTGCTCGGGCTCATCCTGGAGAGCCAGAAGCCTCACCTACCGGCCCTCGGGCGCCTGGCCCTGATCTACCGCTCGAACAAGGAGGTCAAGAAGCTCGAGGTCGTGGACCGGGCCATCCTCGACGAGCTGCGCAAGCAGGGGGAGAAGGAGCGGATGGTCCCCGTCCTGAACGAGCTTCTCGAGCTCCATCCCGAAGACCCCGATCTCGCCCATGAGCTGAGGTCCCTCCGTCAGGAGCTGAGGATGCCGGTCGAGGACTCCCTGGACCAGACCCCTGAGCTCTCAGAGTTGGACCGCGAGGCGATCCGCGAGGCCATGGGCCAGGCCGATCTCTATCTCCAACAGGGGCTCGTGCGCATCGCCCGCCGTCTGCTCGAGAATCTCCGCTTCCGATACCCCGAGGACCCCCAGATCGCGCGGAAGATCGCCGTCCTCGACGAGGTCCGGACCCATATGGACGAGGACGAGATCCGAAAGAGGGTCGAGAAGACGACCATCCTCGAGGCCCAATACAAGGAACGGACGGCCGGCAAGAAAACCTTGGCGGGGAGCGCCGACGAGGCCCCGGAGGAACGGCCCAAGGCGGGGGCCAAGACCCGGCCGGCCGGCCCGTTCAAGGCCGAAGTCATCGACGGGGAGAAGGTCAGCACGGTCGACCTCTTCGCCGAGACGGACATCATCCCGTTCATCGCCGAGGCGCCCGCCTGCATTGCCATCTTCTCCAAGCCCAGCAAGTACTACCTGGAGAACGGCTGCCTTGCGGCGCAGAACATGCTCATCGCCGCCACCGCCCTGGGCATCCA